>JAJPHX010000049.1 GCA_021325075.1 Nitrososphaeraceae archaeon
AGCGTCACAAATTCTACGCTTGCCATCTCTTTTATCCTTGCCACTATTGCGTTGAGCCATAGGCTGTCGATCCCCTGGCTCCATATCGTGACCTTTTTGTAGTGCCGTTGGGTGCCGTGGAAAAACCCGATGCAGTCTTCGACCGTGCTATGAGAATATTTCTGGCTCACTTCGTCAACCACTGCGGCAGCCTCGACTGGCAGGTACAAAATCGTGAGCGTCGGAAAGGGGATAGTTGCGTTTGGCTCTACAGGCGATGTGTCCTCGGACATTTTACTTCAGCTAACGGGCCGGCGCTTATATCTTGATTTCGAAAACCTGATTTATGTAACATGACTTCCGGATCGTCTTAGCTAAGTTGCTTTCGAAGAGATGTTCTTCAAAATATCTTACAACTCGTTATATCTCTTTTAATGGCACACTGTTTGAGTAGAAGTGTTTAAAGAACGAAAAACGAAATTGACATTGCTGTCGCTCTTATCAGCTGTGGTTGTTATATCGACTGCCTTCGTGGGCATTTCGATATACTCAGCACAAGCTGCTAATGACAACAGCCAAATGACCACATTTGAAGAAGAAGCTCAGAAAGGTGCCGAGGACAATACAGCTTCCTCAAATGCAACTAGCACCAGCTCTGCCGGCGCGACAAACGCAAGCAGCACCACAATAGCCTCTGTAGCGAGCCTACTTGACGGCATGATCATCTGCAATATTGGCACCCTAAACGTCAGCAACCAGACAAGCACGGCGTCTGTTAACAATGCCACAGGCACGCCAACGATCTCTGTAAAGGTAATGACTGAAACAGAGATTGCCGCACAGGCTGCCAATGAAACAAGCACAGCATCGTCAAACCAGACCGGCACCGCATCATCCAATAACTGCATAGAGCTAGGCGCAGTCAGCACATCGACTAGCAGCAACACTACGAGCTCTTCAAACAACAATACGAGCACTTCAAATGCCACATCAACCGCAAGCAATAGCACTAGCAGCATGAGCTCGGCAAACACAACGTCATCCTCCAACGCCACAAGTGCCAGCAACAGCACTAGCACCAACAGCAACGCTACATCAACAGCATCTGCAGGTTCCAACGCTACAACAGGATCTGACAAGAAGGTCCTTGCGATAGACGGGCAGGACTTTGAACCCGGGCAGGCGGTCGTGATATTCTCTGGCCACAACTTGGTTGGAGTAGATGATGTCGATAGCGGCGGACACATCTCAATAAAGATCGCAATGCCAAGTAACGGCACCACCAGCACTGCAAGCGCAAACTCTACAAACAGCATCGAGCTTCGGTTCGTGGAAAGTGGCACGCTGAGGAGCGGAACTTTCACCTTCAACGGCGATACACTGACATCAGCCGGGCAAGGTCAGATAGAAGCTGCGGGCCAGTCAGGAGCAACTGCTACCAGCAGCACTTCTGGCAACACCACAACATCCTCGACTGCTCCAGCGATGAACAATACCAACAGTACTAGCACCAGCACGAACAACACCAGGTACTAACGCAGCAATAACTAACTGTTATTGCATCTCTTCTTTTTTATGTTGCCAAAAAGTTAATTTCCATCATGCATTATTGCTCAGAACATGGCTAGCAAGATAAAATGCTCCCACATTCTTGTGCAAAAGCAGAGCGAAGCTCTGGCAGTGCTAGAACGGCTGAAAAAGGGCGAAAGCTTCTCCAACCTTGCAAAAGAGCTGTCTATCGACAAGGGAAGCGGGAAAAGGGGAGGCGATCTCGGGTATTTTGGTCGAGGCATGATGGTCAAGCCGTTTGAAGACGCTGCATTCAAGCTGGAAAAAGGCCAGATGTCGGAACCTGTCAAGACAGAGTTTGGATACCACATCATCAAGAGGCTGGACTGATTGGACGCGTACCTGGAAGAAGAGCTTTACGACCTGCTCACTTATTGCTTACAGAACCCGCAAGCCGCGGATTTTGCCGCCAAAAAGAAGCGTGTGCAGGAAATAGGCCGGGACCTCTATTCTGATGGCGGGGCGGATGCGCTGGAAAACATGTTCTTTTCAATCGAGCATCGAATAAAGGAGGAGATCGGCAGGGACGCCAAGCCCTACCGGGCGTGGTGGAACGGCATTGCAGGCGAATGGAAGTACTGATCACTTTCTTGCCTTGAACATCACAAACACCGCTATCGCGCTCATCATCCCGGCGAATATGAGCAGCACCTGGAACTGGAACCCAATTTCTGGTGGGCCCCGTGAATTGGGGGATACCATCGCAAACTCGGCGCCGTTACTTTCATCGATCCGGGAGTAGCCTGCTATCGTTATCTGGCCGCTTGGGGGCGGGGTGCTGGCGTGGATCTTGACCTCCGTTCCATCAATGCTTGCAGTCGCGTCCTTTTCAACAGGCAGGTAGGTGCCTTCCCTGAAGCTGCTCTCGCCTATAGAATGTATGGACACGGTCCCGCCTTCCCCGGGCTTGAATACGCTGTACCTTTCAAGCTGCTTGCCTGTCACGTCAAACAGGTAATGCCACGACTTCATCGACAGGCCGAACCTGTCGAAATTCATTATCGGGTCTTCCATTATCGCCTTTGCGTCAGAGCTGAGCAGCTTTTGTGCAAGCTCGGGGTAAAGCAGCTGCAACAACCCAATCGGATAATTGACATTCAAGGTCCCGTACCTCTCGGTGTTTATCAACAGTGGTTCATTGATGGCAAAGTCGCGCCATTCAAGATCAACCATTGCCGTCTGGTTGTTTTCTCCAGTTTTTTGCAATACGTACCCTGCAATAGTCGGGTTAAACTCAACCCTGTAGGCAAGCTGCGCCCTGTCTGGGTAGCCCTTGACCGTTGCAAAGTACTTTAGCGTCGCGTTTTCGACCACCACAGGGCTCTTGTTCTCTTTCAGGAGCGCATTGTTTACCATCTGTATAACTTTTCCAATCCCGCTTCCCTGCGTGCTATCAAACGTGCCATTTACCGTAAACTCTATTCGATCGTTCTTGCCGTCAAAGAGCTGCGCCAGCTGGCTTCCCTGCGGGTACCTGAGCTCGATGAACTTGACGCCTGCAAACTCGGCATTGGACCTGTTCTTATCTGGCAGCAAGAGCGCGTCTAGCTCGTTTGCATATGCTTGGGTGGAAAATCCTGACACAAGCAGCACTGCTATCGCGGAGGACAGAGCCATTGCTTGGTTGCTTTTCTTTATCTGCACGTTTTATCATATAGTTAAGCCTTGCCTTATCGCTTGTTTTCTGGCATTTTACAGCACTCTCTCACGCGCTTGTTCACCTGTAGGATTCACTTTCAGGGCTCCCTTTTGGAGAGTATGCAACCCATAATAGATCAATTGGCATAACAATTGTACGACCGAGCACGATCCTTTCTCTGATTGGGCAGCATTGATGAACCGACCAGTGTATTCGTCTGACCGGAAAAAGATTGGCTTTCTGCGCAAGACCCTGCCAGAGTACATTATTGTAAAGAAAGGTTTGGTGAGCCTTTCAAACTACCTGATACCAAAGTCGCTCGCCGAGTCTGTTGACAAAAAAGGGATCCGGCTCAGGATAACCGCCTATGAAGCCCGGCACAAATATTCATATTCAAAGATGAGGCATCTTGCGCTCTACGGGCAGGTGCCAAAATCTGCCGTCCGTGAGCGAATGATATATGACCGGCTGCAGACGGTGCGCCACGGCACCACGAGGAACAGACTGGCTGCTGGGATCGCGTTTGTCTCCGGCGTCCTGTTCCTGCTGTCAGGCTACAAGGCAAACATCGAGATCTACAACCTGATAAGGGACCAGCTGGTGGTGCATACAGTCAGGGACTTTTGGGTCTATGCAGTTATTCCTGTCGGGTTTCTTGCGTTGTTGAGCCAGCTTGGCGGCTTTACCGTCCTGATGGGGGCCGGCCTGTTTGCGGCAAACCGCGTCAACATCGGCAAGTTCCTCATAATGATAGGCACCGGGCAGGGGCTGTTTACTATATTTCTCCGCGTGCTGCAGGAAATCTGGGCCGGCAGGTGGACGCTTGACAATAACTATGTTACGTGGCTCACGTCGACTGCCGCAGGAGTCGGGATATTGTTTGCCATAATTGCCTCGTACCTTACAAAGGGAAAGGGCGAGAACCTTTACGTCAGGATAGCCCGGGTTATCCTGCGCAGAAGGAAAAGGAATTAGACGTCGGCGTACATCGAGAACTCGTGCGGGTGCGGCCTTACTGCAAGCTCGACATGCTCCTTTGCCTCGTGCTCTATTATCATGTCAACTGTTTCGCTGTCAAACACCGGCTTTAGGAACGCACTGTCGCTTTCCAGCTCCTCGTAGGCTTCCCTCAGGCTGGCCGGCAGCTGCTTTATGCCCAGCTCCCGCCTCCTCTTTGGAGTCATCTTGAAAATGTCTTCATTAACAGGATCACCGATCTCTTTCTTTTTCTTGATGCCGTCAAGCCCGGCAGCCAATACAGCAGAGAACGCAAGGTACGGGTTGCACGACGGGTCAGGCGCCCTGAACTCGATGCGCTTGAGGCTTGCAAACCTCTGACCCTTGTAGTGGGCGGGAATCCTGATTATCGCAGATCTGTTGCCGGTGCTCCATGCCACGTAGACAGGCGCTTCGTATCCTGGCACTAGCCTCCTGTATGAGTTGGTAGTGGGTGCTACGATCGAGGCAAGGGCAGGGGCGTGCTCCATTATGCCGCCTCCAAAGTAGCGCGCAGTCTGCGACATCTCGGCGTATTCATCGGCAGAATCGTAAAAGAGGTTCTTGCCCTTGTTCCAGAGGCTGACGTTGACGTGCATCCCCGAGCCATTGTCAAGGGCGATTGGCTTTGGCATCATTGTCGCTATCATGTTGTGCTTTTTCGCGATGTTCTTGACTATGTACTTGTAACTTTGAACAGAATCGGCGGCGTTGACCATCGTGTCAAAGCGTATGTCGATTTCGCACTGGCCGGCAGTAGCCACTTCGTGGTGGTGAGCGTCGCAAACAATCCCAAAATTGTTGCTCAGCACGTCGACACATTCGTTGCGGTATTCCATCAGCGTGTCGCCGGGCGCGCTTGGAAGGTACCCTTCCTTCAGCCTGAGTGCATAGCCGACGCTGTCAGTGGACCACGGCGCTTCTCTAGAAGTGATGTGGTAGCTCTGGCCCTGGTACGGAGTCATGGTGTTTACCTCAAGCTTGTCAAGCACAAAGAATTCGACTTCAGGTCCCCAGTACGAAGTGTCAAAGCCCTGATCGTGCGTGTACTTTTCGGCGCGCTTGGCAATTCCTCTTGGGTCACGCGGGAACGTGTCACGCTTGCTGCCTCCGCTTAAAATGTCGCATATCAGCCTTGCAGTCGGAGTAGCTATCCAAGGTATCGTGGCGTAGGTTGCCGGGTCCGGCCTTATGATAAGGTCGGATTCATGAATTTCGGTGAAGCCCCGTATCGAAGAGCCGTCAAGCTTTGGCAGGCCGTCCGTGAAATCTTCAAGCCGGAACATCTTTGAGTCCATCGTGGTGTGGTGGAACCTGCCAAAGAGACCGGTGAACTGCAGGTCAAGGAACTTGATGCCGTCTTCCTTCAGCCTCCGCATCACTTCTTCGGCTGTAAATGTTAATGGTTCAATCTTGCCGTCAATTAATTTATAAGGCAACTGGCCTACCCCAACAGTAGGCACTAGAGCCTATAATTTAAGGTTATGAATGATGTCGTCTGGTCAGCAAAATCACAGCGAAATGGAAGCCGGAGACAGCGACAATCTTGCTCTCAAGGATGTCTACAAGTTGCTGAAAAAAGAAATCGAAAGCCCTTCGCTTCTGTCAATAGAACCGGACACCTTCCAGAAAATAGCGGCAGCCCTTGGCAACCTGAAGGGTCAGGGCTACGAAGGCGTTGAAGCGAAAATAAGGGATCGCATGGCGGATCTCTTGGCAAATTCTGCGCGTCTCTTGATAGAAACAAGGCAACACAAGATCAAATCAGGCTACGAGCCGCTTGACTATTCAAAGCTCACAGACGAAGAAAAATACGTACTTGACGGCAAGAGGGAATCCGACCGCAGGATAGGCGAAGTGGTGGCGGCTACGATCAAGGGAAGGCCAAAGGTGCTCGAGTCGATATCTGCGCGGGTGCGATCAAAGCAAATAGTCGTCAGGTTCCTAAAGCCGATGGAGCAGTTTGTCGGAGTCGACATGGGCAAGTACGGGCCGTTCCAGCCGGAAGACGTGGCGACGCTCCCGTTTGAGAACGCCCGGTCGATGGTAGAGAGCGGCCTGGCAGTCGAAGTGCACATCCCGCTCTGAAGCAAATAAATACCTATTATGCGATCTTTTTCATATTGCCTCATCTAGGCATTGACATAGACCAGTATATCCTGCTGACCATCTATCCCGCCGCGGCGTTCTTTGCAATCGGGTACATCGCCAAGAAGACCAAGATGCGCCAGTCTATTTCGTACTCGCTTCAGGCGGTGCAGTGCATCGCGTTTTCAATAGCATACCTTATTGCGGTGCCAAATGGCGGCGCCGACGGGCTTGCGATAGTGCTTGGAATGTTTGGCGTTCTTTTGCTTTTCATGGCAAAGAAGCAGAGGACGCAGCAGCAAGAGCAGCAGAACAATGTCGGCAGCAATCAATGATAGTTTGAATTTAACATCTTGTTTGCGCGCTCGATCCTGCTGTCCATGAGCCCCTCGATCCAGCTGTGAAATTCGCGCTCCGCCACTTCGTAGCTGCAGTTGTTTTTGCCCATGTATTTCTGGATAAACTTGACCTTTGTCCACAGATAGCTTAGCTCGTCGCTGTCATCTAGGCTCATCGGCGCACACTCCAATAGAGGAGACATAATACTTAAGCTTTGGGACAGCAAAAACATATTATTACAACGGCAGGAATTCTGGAACGTAATGATAAAGGGCAAAGTGGCAATAGTTACGGGGGCTAGCAGCGGGATAGGCTACGCTACCGCCATGGCATTGTCAAGGGCAGGAACCAAGGTGGCGGCAGGCGCAAGGCGCACAGACAGGCTCGAGTCGCTACAAAACGAGATAGCCAAGAGCGGCGGCGAAGCCATGATCCAAAAACTGGACGTCACGAAAAAGGCCGACTGCGACTCGTTCGTGGACGCAGTCGTCAAAAAGTGGGGCACCGTGGACATTCTGGTCAACAACGCCGGGCTGATGCCGCTGAGCTTCTTCAAGAGCTTGAAGATAGACGAGTGGGACAGGATGATAGACGTGAACATCAAGGGGGTCCTGTACTGCACCGCGGCGACAATCCCACACATGATTAATAAGAAATCCGGCCACATCGTCAACATCTCTTCTGTAGCCGGGAGAATAGTTTTCCCTGCAGGGAGCGTCTACTGCGCGACAAAGCACGCTGTCACCGCGCTGAGCGAGGGATTGAGGCAGGAATTCAGCCAGAGGGCAAACATACGGGTCACCTGCATCGAGCCGGGCGTCGTGGACACAGAGCTTAACAACACGATAACTGACAAGGCACTTGAAAAGTTTGTCGAAACCGTAAAGCAGATGGAGGCGCTGCACGCAGAGGACATTGCAAACGCGATAGTGTTTGCGGTAGAATCGCCCAGCCACATGAACGTAAACGAGATACTAGTGCGGCCAACTTCGCAGGAGCGATAGCTGCATCCCCTTTGGGAGTCTCTAGAGGGACTCGCTTGGAGTGAGCAAGCGATAAAACAAATGGCGCCGCAGATTTTGCCGTGCCACCTCGTCTGTTCTTTGCCCTTGTCTGCACCGGCCTTGTGATCGCGCCTTTCCTGTTTGAATCGTACACATTCTATCTATATGAAATACACGAGCCGGCATTCTTTGTGTTCTCTGGCGCCCGGCTCTGGTTCTTCCTTTCGTCAGAGCTGAGCATCGGATTCGTCCTTGGCAGGATCTCCAGGCTGCCCACTTTTGCAGCCGCAGGTTGCATTGCAATCGCAATCTCTGTGTTGGTCTTGCTTCTGTATCAGTTCTGCGATGCAAGCCAGTGCTACTACTCAGGTCCCGACGGGATGGGCTGGCTCAGGCTTGGGATGCTGCTCTTTTCTGCCGCATCAACGGGGCTGCTTACTGGCGGCAAGTCAAGAAAAGATCCAGAGAAAAAAAGCAGCATCGACGCAGTATTGTTCGGGGCGATAACAGTGGTGTTTCTGGGCTACTATCCAGCGGCGCTCCTGCTTGGCATCTTCATGACCTATGGAACGGGTCTTGCCATTCTGGTCTTTGCCTCGGCCGCGCCCTTCCTGCTGGCCGGGGTAGTAAGCTCGATGTTTTCTGAAAAGAAAAGCCACGCCGCCTATTCCGCAGTTCTGGGCTGGGCGCTGCTCTTTTTACTTTTTGCCACCCTGCGGCCTTCAGGCGCGCCGCTCTTGGCAGCCATGCTGTCTGGAGTTGCCGCCTCGCTACTTGGATGGAAGATTGCCAAGCGCCTGCCAAGGGCAAAGGAGGTAGCGCGCGCAGCAGTGTTCGTGCTAATCTTTTTGCTCTTTGCCCTCGCAGGCGCGCATCTCTACATGGACTCCCCGATGAACCTCTCGACAGATGCTCCTTCAAATGCCATGATCCAGCCAACCTACTACGCGGGGGCGTACCACAATGAAAAGTACTTTGCTACAAAAAGGGTCGAAGTGGAAATCGATCTTGCCAACCTTGACGGCAGTATGATGAAAAATAACGACTTTGCGCTGGCAGGAATCGGCGCGCAGTCCCCGAATTGCTGCAAAGACGGGCTTGACTACGGATACCGGGCGGACGTGCTATTTACAGGAGGCGGGCGGTACCTGGTAGCAAGGGCGTGGGAAACCTGTGACCAGAATATCGCTTGCTCCGGCCTTCCTTGGATCTCTCCCATGCACAAGTCGGTGGTTCACATGCCAGCCAGCTATTCGTCAGTAATGCTTGCAATGGAGTGGGACGGCAGGACAGTGAACTGGTACTACAAGGCAGGCGGCAACTGGTCGATATACAGCTCGTTTGAG
>JAJPHX010000027.1 GCA_021325075.1 Nitrososphaeraceae archaeon
CATAATACTTCCTGGCCGCTACATTCCCTCAAATTCCACGATTCAGGCCGGCACAGTTGTCGCAAAATAGCTACGTACTTTTCTGATCCTGTCTAGGGCTTTGTCAGCAGCTTGCCTGTCAACCTTGATCCCCATTATATCATCGCCTTCCATATACAATAGGATTTTTGATCCGGATTATGCATCTGACGTCATGCTCCTTGGGACATCAAACTTGCTGCCGTAATTGTCTGAATAAACTACTGCGCAATTTCCTTCAATCCTATCGAGGCTGCCCTGGATCATCTCCACATCATCTTGCCTCTGCTGACAAATACTATCAATGAAATCAAGATGCTTGAGACAAGAATGGGTCTATCCCGCAATGGATGTAATAATGTCTTGTGGAATATGCAGCGCCACCGGCATCTGCTGACGTGTGTTTCTTGCAGATTTTAGAGATTTCCTCACTTGGTTTGATCCTATGCTGTTCCAGACATTGCGCGAAGTGGAGCAGCCTTTTGGAAAGGCATGGCATAATTTGGGAGATCGAGTGGCACCGTCTTGTTATTGTGCAGAGCATACGTCTTGCCCTCGTAGGTGCACTTGATTATCGGGAGAATATTCATGTCTGCAACAATGTCTGCAATCTTGTAGTATTCCAAGAGTTTCCGGCTCTCGTAGACTGTCTGGTTCTTCCTGCGGAATCTCTTTTTGCTCATGAACTTGAATGCGAGTATGATGTGCCGGGTTGGGTAGATGCCAAACATGTTGCGCACGACTAGGCAGCGCTGCACCTGATCTTGTGGAACGTACAGTATGTCGCTTGTGCCGGACTTGGCTTCGATGGTAAGCAATATGCCATCGGTGTTGTTGACTGCGACAATGTCTGGAAGGCCGGTTGACGAACCGCCAAGGCGCCGCGCGTGCCAGGTTCCGTTGTTCAGCTTCTGGACAAGAGTGTGCTCGAAAGCATAGCCCCTGCTACGGCGTATATTTGCCAATCAGCTAGCGTTGAACATTTCATATCTTTAAAGTTTGTCAGGGGCAAGTGTTTTTATTGAAAACTGTATTCCTCTAGGTGTACATGTCAGGCATACAGGGCTCGCTTGAAGAGATAGACAAAAACCTGAAGGACGTGCAGGACCGGCGCGAAAAATTGATCAAGGGGACACGCGACATCGTGATGCTTTGCAGCAGGTCGATAGTGGCGCTGCACCACAGCCAGCTGGATGACGCAAAAAGCAAGATGGAGCAGGCAAAAGCCATGCTTGAAGAATTCAGGACATATGCCCGTCAGGACCTCTACCGGTACATCGCAGTGGCCGAGCAGGAGCTTGTCGAAGCCTATGCGCTGCACGCTATAATGGAAAACAAGCCGGTGCCCTCGATGGATGACTTGAGCGTCACGGGCGAGTCGTACCTCACCGGCCTGCTTGACTGCGTCGGCGAGATAAAGCGGCTAGTATATGACAGGATGCGATCAGGCAACGAAAAAGACGCCGAAAAGTTGTTCGCCACAATGGAGGAGATCTATAACACCATCTACCCGTTCGCAGTCTATGACAACATCGTGTCAGGGCTCCGCAAGAAGCTTGACGTGGCAAGGATGCTTATTGAGGATATTCGCGCGGTGGTGACAGAGGAGAGCCGGAGGCGGGCAATGATCGACGCGATTGACAAGAGGGCCGGATGAAACTCATTTATCCTTAGATCACCATTTTGCAACAGTGACAGAATTTTCCAAGGCGGTGGCCGGCTGCATCGCCAGCTGGGGCAAGAGGGCGGCCGCCTGTAACGGCGACATCGAGTGTCTCGAGAGATCAGCAAAGGAGCTGAGGGAGTGTCTCGATTCCGCATTTCCTGATTCCAAGAAGGTTGAGCTTGAAAGCGACAAGGTGAACTACCTGCTGTCCTCCGTGTTTTTCCTTGCAAACCGGCTGTCAAAGGCAAACCAGGGACTTGCGGAATTTGACAGGCTGATGCAAAGCATAGAAAAGTCTGGCAAGGCCAGTCGAGATGGCAAAGAGAATAGGAAGCTCTATGCGAAATTCCACAAAGATCTTGACGAAATACTTGGACGATATTTTTAGCCCCGGCAGGGATTGGAATATTATCCCACGATTTTTGGTAGCTTGATGATGCATCTTGGTGTGATCTAGCCCCATAGTATGCGGAACGCTGAGCACGGATCTTGCATACTGCTAAAAATTGAGAACGGATTTTTGCATAAAACGAGCATGAAAATGCATACTTGGAAAAAACGTTATACAAAATCAAGTTGGCAGCAGAGCGGCGTACCTACGCGGTTCTATGATGCATTTGTCGATCTAGTGCCCATTTAGTATAAAAGAACTAACTGGCAATCTATCGGATCATATAACATCTTATCCGAAGTCAATGCAAAAATCTTTTATGCTCCGCGGGAATGTGCAAAGCATCCGAGATGGACTGATTGGTCTATAACGAACTGCTAGCGGAAAAAATCCGTGCCGTAGTTGTAAGGCGCAAGGATCTTAGCGAGAAGAAGATGTTTGGAGGAGTGGCGTTCATGCTCAACGGTAACATGTTCTGTGGCGTCGTCAAAGACGACTTGCTTGTTCGAGTAGGCGCCGAGCGAAATGACGAAGCACTAGCCCTTCCTCACGCACGGCCAATGGACTTTACCGGCAAGCCGATGAAGGGATTCATCTACGTAGATCCAAAGGGGTGGTCAAAGGACACGGCGCTGAAAAAGTGGATAGACATGGGCATCAATTACGTTTCTTCTCTTCCAAAAAAGTAATAGGTGCTCTCTGGCAGGCGCAATAGCAAGCTGACACTTAGTTGACGCTAATCCAGTCAGCAACCGACTACTGCCAGATTTATTAGGCGCATCATGTCATAGAAGAGATTGTGTATTTATCTAATCGATACCTGCCACTATTGATCTGCGGAATTTTGGAGCCGCGCTCAAAATAGGTTGTTGATAACGCAGTGGCTGGCATAGAAAACTTCAGTCGATCGGCATGGACGACGCTTGTCATCCTTAGTTGCCTTGGCCTGATCGTCATGTTTGACGAGACAATGATACTGCCAGCAATACCGGATTTCATCCGGGATTTCAACATCTCGTACAGCACCTCATCATGGATACTCGCATCTTACATTATCGCAGGTGCCGTCATGACGCCGATTGCAGGCAAGCTGTCTGACATCTATGGCAAGAAAAAGATTCTGCTTATAGTGATGGCAGTTTACGCAATAGGCATCATGTCAGGGCGATTTGCCCATGGCATCGAAGTCATGGTCGCAGCAAGGGTGGCACAGGGTGTCGGGATGTCGATGTTCCCTATTGCCTTTGGAATAATCAGAGAAACCCTTCCAGAGAAGAAACTCGCAATAGGCCAGACGATATTTGCCTCCACGTTTTCCGGCGGAGCCGTCATAGGCTTGGTGGTTGGAGCAGCCATAATCCAGAACTTTGGGTGGCAGGCAACGTTCTTGGCTATACTTCCTGCCGCAATAGCACTCTGGCTGATAATAGTAAAGTTTGTGCATGTCAGGGGTCCGGTGCCGATAGACGCAGGCGCAGGCAATAAACAAAAAATTGACATAAAGGGAACACTGGCCCTTGCTGCCACAATAGTCACATTTCTGGCTGGCATATCATTATTGGAAGGCGATAGCGCCAGCGCAGGGTACGAGCTAGGTGGCCTTTTCGCCGCATCAGGAACATCGCTTGCAGCGTTTATCGCAATTGAGAAGAAAGTGCCTATGCCGCTGCTTGACCTGAAATTGATGACAAGCAAACTTTTCCTTCCGCCCGTCATCATCCTCATGCTGGTTTCGATGTCAATCTTCATGGTGTACCAGACTATACCAGTCATGGTAAGAAGTCCGCAGCCGCTTGGATTTGGAGGAGATGCCATTTCTTCTGCTAGGGTTCAGCTTCCATTCATGATTGTGTTGTTGATAGGTACTATCATGTCCGGCTTTCTCTTAAACAAAGTCGGCAACACCCGGCTGTTGCTGCTGGGCACGGCAATCAGCACTATAGGGTTCTCTAGCCTGTTCATGTTCCATTCAACCGAAGACATGGTTTCAATCGGATTGGGAATAATCGCGGCCGGGCTTTCGCTTTCAATTTCCGGCGCATTTAACGTGATACTCCTTTCAGTACCGATGCAGGTGACAGGGATTGCGCTTGGGATGGCAATGCTTCTCAACCTAGTTGGGATGTCCGTGGGCCCGTCGCTTGCAGGAGTATTCCAGCAGATGAATCAGGGAACCATCCCGGGCATCGTAGGCTCGTTCCCGACCGGGAACGCCTACAGCCTGATATTCATCACGGCGGCGCTCGTGTCCATCGTGTCTGTAGCAATGGCGCTTTCAGTGGCAAGAAGAAAAATCATCCCTCCAGTCATTCCCGGAAGCGCGCCAAAGGCAGACGAGAAAAGCTAGCCTACTTGCTGTTCATGAAACG
>JAJPHX010000053.1 GCA_021325075.1 Nitrososphaeraceae archaeon
CCCTACGTCAAGCCTGCCCTTTATCACGGCCGTGCCGTTATCCTCCACCGTCACCTTGGCGGCTGTCAGGTTTGCCAGCTGGATCGTGTGGTAGCCCGTGCCGTTGGCGTTTATCATCGTGAGGTTTGCGCTAAAGGCAGTGACGTTTCCATCCTGCACATCAAGGTTCCACCTGCCTGTCACTATTGCCGGCCCTGATTGCACAAAAGACCCTATCGAGCCGGCGGCAGAAAAGGTATCGCTCTGAAACACGTTGTTGCTTGCAGTCATGATCTCGTTTCCGGGGTTCAATGACGCGCGCACTGACGGTGCGTACATCAAGCCCAACAAGAGCGCACCCATCACCGGCACCAAAAGCAGAGCGGCCGAGACCATGTTCATGTAAACGAAAGTGCCGGAAGCAATTTAAGGAGACGCAAGCCAGCCTATGCAAGACTTTCCAGTGAAATTGTTACTAAAAGCCGCTGTAGATCAGGGTCTCCACCGGGTGCCGGTGGGTCGCGTCTTCCTCCCTGCCGCACCTGTCGCACAGCCACGAAGTGTCCTCCCTGCATATCGCGCAGATGGACAGTGGCTTGAGCGTTCCGCCACAGCCCCTGCACGACCCCCTGTTGTACACATGAAATATTTCGGGCGCGGATTATAAGAGCAACCCGCGGTATGCGTATTAGTATGATTGCAAATGAAAAAACAATTCAAAACAATAGATGAATACATCAATACCTTTCCAGAAGATGTCCAGAGCATTCTAGAAAGAATGAGGCAAACTATACGAAAAGCCGCGCCTGAAGCTGTAGAGGCAATCAGCTACCAAATACCGACATTCAAACTGAATGGCAGGAATTTAGCACACTTTGCAGCATACAAAAACCATATCGGGTTTTATCCGACATCCTCTGGCATTAAAGCATTCAAGAAGGAATTATCGTCGTACAAATTGTCAACAGGTTCTGTGCAATTTCCCCTGGACCAGCCAGTTCCATACGATTTAGTAAAAAAGATTGTTATATTTCGTGTGAAGGAAAATTTGAAGGAAAAGAAATAAGCACGTCTCTTAGTTGCTGAAAAACCCTTGAAAAGCCTATATCCTAAAGCAATCAAATCAAGCATGTTTGGTATCATTAAACGCTGCAGTGATTGCAAGCATGGCGGCTGGAGTTGCATTCATTGTTCTGTTTACAATCATGTTTGCGAATCAAAAAACTACACTACCTGCAATAGTCAAGCATACGTCTGAAGTAATAATTCCTCGCGATGCCGTCATCATAAATAATCCTGCATTTGAGCCTAATCCGATCAAAGTAGTAATTGGCGTTAATAACACTGTCAGATGGGTTAACCAAGATGTAGTTGCAGCATGGATCGAAGCAGACAACGAGAGTGATCCGGCGTTTTACAATGCAACAAAGGATTCCGTGTTTATCCCGCCAAATGAGACATTCGAATATACGTTTACAAAAGCAGGCGAGTTTGGTTATCATGGAAGGCCATGGCAGCGTGCGACGGTAGTGGTTCTACCCTCTCAATAGATTCATGTCCCTTAATCGAACAGTATCCCGCGACAAACTAACTAAGTCAGGAATTGCTACCATGCTTAAATATTCTGCGCTCTATTGAAAGATATGATCAAGATAATAAAATCAGACGAGCATTACCACAACGAAGAGGACTGGCTCTCGACGTACTGGCATTTTTCTTTTGCACACTACCAAGATCCGGAAAAGATGAACTTTGGGCCGCTGCGCGTCTTCAACGACGACATAATACAGCCGGGCACTGGCTTTGGCTTCCACCCACACCGCGATATGGAGATAGTGACCTATGTCATCGACGGCGAGCTCGAACACCGGGACAACCAAGGGAACCAGGGCGTGATACACCCCGGCGAGATCCAGAGGATGACTGCCGGCTCAGGAATACTGCACTCTGAATACAACCATTCAAAGGAAAAGCCATTGAGGCTGCTGCAGATGTGGCTCTTTGCAAACAAGCGCGGTCTTGCTCCATCATGGGAGCAGAAGCAGTTTGGAAAAAAAGAGAGGGCAGACAAACTATTGCGTGTCATCGTGCCGGAAAACGCCAATGACGGACAGGCGCTCCACATACACCAAGATGCCGCGATTTATGTGTCGTCGCTTGCTAAAGGAAGCAAGGTCGAGCACAAGCTTCCGCAGGGCAGGAAGGCGTACGTCTTTGTGATAGACGGCAAGGTGCAGCTCAACGACAACCCGATGCAGACAAGGGACGCGGCAAAAATTGAAAATGAGAGCAAGATATCAATACATGCAGACAAGCCTACCGAGTTGATAATGCTGGATCTGGCAGAGAAATATGCGATCAACAACTGACGTGACTGGATTGCGGAAAAGCCAGTCGATATATCCGGCGAACTTTATACTAGGAGTACAAGATGCCATCAGTGACTAACACTTTCAACGTGCTTGGAGTGGCGGGCAGCACGCGGCAGAACTCGTACAGCGCGAAGGCGCTCAGGATAGCCCTAGAGAACGCAAAAAAACATGGCGCAGAGGTTCGCATCTTGGAGCTTGGCAAGACCGTGCTTCCGCTGTACAATCTGGGCTCGCAGTCAAAAGAGGTAGAGCAGGCAGCCGAGGCTGTAGGCTGGGCTAACGCGTTCATCCTTGCGTCTCCGGACTATCACGGCTCAATGTCAGGGGCACTCAAGAATTTTCTCGACCATTTTTACGAGGAATTTGCCGGCAAGGTCTTTGGGTACATCATCGCGTCCCACGAGAAGGGACTGACGGTGATGGACCAGATGAGGACCGCGGTGCGGCAGTGCTACGGCTGGAGCATGCCTTATGGCGTTTCGATAAACGGCGAACAGGACTTTGGCCCGGGCGGCGAAATGTCAAATGCCCGGCTTGCAAAAAGATTGCATATGATGTCACGCGACTTGGTGGCGTACGGCAAGCTTATCAACGGGCAGTTTGTGCGCGACCTCGGATCAACCGAGCAGGACACGTTTGCGTCGCACTATAGGCCTTAGGTGTGACCGGGTTTTGAAATAGCCGGTCGATTTATCGAGCGCCTTGCAATATACTGGCATGAAAAAGGCGGTAGCATGATACCCGTGCCTGAAGAAGTGCTCGTCAACGCGGTAGACAAGGTCAGCAAGAGCGTAGTCAACATCGCAAGCGTCAGGATGCTGCACGACCAGCTGTTCAGAGTATTCCCGGTGGAAGGGGTCGGCTCTGGAGTGATTATCGATGAAAAGGGATACATCCTTACAAACAACCACGTGATCGACGACGCCGAGAGGCTCAAGGTGACGTTGACAGACGGGCGAGTGTTAAGGGGCAAAGTCGCTGGAAGCGACGAAGTCACGGACCTCGCGGTGCTAAAGGTAGAATCCGATGAGCCCTTGCCGGCGGCGCAGCTGGGCAACTCTGACGACCTAAAAGCCGGCCAGATAGTGCTTGCAATAGGCAACCCGTTTGGATTCACCGGCGGGCCGGCGGTGACAGCAGGGATTGTCAGCTCACTCAATAGAAGCATACAGACAAGAAATAGCGTGCTGGAGCTCATACAGACAGATGCGGCGATAAACCCGGGCAACTCTGGTGGCCCCTTGGTCAACACGAAAGGTGAAGTGGTTGCGATCAACACTGCCAACATGCCCTACGCGCAGGGAATTGGATTTGCAGTGCCGGCCAATACTGCAAAATCGATATTGAAGGAGCTCATCGATAACGGCAAGGTGACGCGCCCCTGGATAGGCATCGCGTCAATGAAGGTGACTCCCCGGCTTGCCCGCTATTACGGCCTTCCGTCAAGCGAAGGCGCGCTTGTTGCAGGTGTGGAGCCGTACAGCCCGGCTGATGACGCGGGGCTGAGAAAGGGCGACATCATTGAGCAGATCGACGGCGACAGAGTCGAGGACCCATCGCAGATCGCGTCGCACGTGCGCAAAAAGCAGGTCAACGAGCAGCTTACGCTGACAGTCAACCGATACGGGCGCCAAATACAGGTGCCTGTGGAGGTAGACGAGCGCCCATGACCTATTTTTCAATAACAACACTTTTGAGGATGGACAGATATTGATGATGCAGGTGTCTACTTCAGACAGTAACTCGATCGACGACCTGATTAAAGAGATTGAAAAGGGAGAACTAGCCGTAGTAATTTCTAAGGATATACGGAAATTCAGAAAGCCCGTGACCGTCATAGCCGGCCTGCATGATAGAAAAGACGCCAAAGAAATCACGAAGCAGCTAAAGATAAAGCTTGGAACAGGCGGGACCTTCAAGGACGGGCAGATAATCCTGCAGGGTGATCACCGCGAAGCAGCAAAAAGCCTCCTGGTTAGCTTGGGCTTCAAGGAAGAAGCTATCGAGGTGTACTAGTAGCATTTTGCTTACCTGCTCAGCAATCAACTACTTTACGGTTTATATCTTGCAAGGGAGATAATAGAGCAAGGTGGAAAGCGAAGTAAATAACGAGTCCAAGGCCCTCAAGGACGAGGCAAAGCCAGAGGATTCTGTTGAAAAGCAGGTGGTCGCAGGCAACACTACACTTATTGTCAGAAAGGAAGAAGATTCGCCATCCATTGAAGATTTCCACAACAACGACAACAAGATATTGTCTGTATTGAATGAAGCAGGATCGAACTATTCCTTCAAGGGTCTAATGCGCAAGCTCAACTTGCACCAACAGAGCCTTTCAAGGGCGCTTCACAGGCTAGAAGAAATGGGCGTGGTGGAAAAGTCCCCTGTCGGGTACAGGCTCTC
>JAJPHX010000073.1 GCA_021325075.1 Nitrososphaeraceae archaeon
CCTTCGTTGACAAAGCCGCCTGGAAGCGCAAGGTGATCCTTGAATGGGTCCTTCTTGCGCCTTATCATCAGAACTCTAGAATCGCGCTGCAGTATAACATCGACAGTCGGGGTGGGGTTGCGGTACTCCATGATCTAGGATGGGAGGGTTATCATATATCTAGACTTTTAATGATATAGAAAAAGTCAATTCCCCTGTTATTCTGTCTTCATGACTAACGCCACGTTTGTATAAACACACGCTCAGACCAGTAATAGTTCTAGAACCGTATTGGAAGATGTTTAGACTGCAGCTGATTTAATGGACAGAACGAAAATGTTTCGGGCAAAAAAGGCAGTCAAGAATATTTACGCCTCCGGAAAAAGTTGACGTTCCAGCTCGATATTGAAGTTTCAATTATCATTGCAGCTCCTTAAAGTATCGAAGTGGTACAAATATTGCAATGTTTATTAAACTTTTACCAATAAATAACTTCAGCAGCTGAAATCGAGCAAGAATAATCATTATAATTCTAAAACACGGTAAATTCTTATTAATATGCTTGACCATATGATCTTATAATGTCGACTATCTTTGCAGAGATGGAAGAATCGCCGACTCCTCTCACGATTTGCCCAAGGTGTGGAAGGCAGATAAGAATCGATGGACACTGCGAATGCGAAGCAATATTTTTCGACGTCTATCGCAAGCGCAAATAAGGTATCATGATAGCAGCACGGGCTGATCGCTAGTTTGTGCTAGGTAGCTCATGATGGTAGTCTGCCCAAGGTGCGACTTGTCGATCTGCCGTGGTCCCATAAAGTCTGGAAAGTCACAGAGCATACCGCGGTTTTTGATCTTTTGCTCTAAACCATCAAGGACCCTTTTGGCATACCTCTTGTCGGCACTGACGTAATTGGAGCTGAGTGGCTCTTCAAAATGGTAGAGGCGCTTGTATTCATTGACGCCGTCAGGAACTTCAAGCAGCGTCAAGACGGCCTTCATTCGCTCCCAGATGTCAGTCCTCATCCTCAGCATCGCGCCAAAGACGTGACACAGGCCGGCGGCTTTACAGGCGTCAACCACTAAATCAAGCTCGCTGTCGCTATCGGTGACAAGTGGCATTATTGGATCAATGTTGACTCCGGAGCATACTCCTGCATCGGTAAATTTCTTGATGGTGGTGAATATTCTTTCGGCTGGAGGGGTGCCTGGTTCTACGAGGCGTCGAATCTTTTCGCTGCGTGCTGTTATTGACCAGACAATAAAGCAGTTATGGCGGTATTTTTTGTGCAGCTCCAAGTCCCTCTCAATTATGGCAGACTTTGTAAATACATAGTACGGCACGTTATATTTTTGCAATACCTCAACACATCGCCTAGTCAGCCCAAAGCGGAGCTCTGCCGGCTGGTACGCGTCTGTAGCTGAGGCCACCATGACAGGGTCTATTGTGGTTGCCTTCCACGCAGCGAGCTGCCGGTCAAGCACTTCTGGCGCGTTGCTCTTGGCATAGATCTTGTCGTAGAATTCCGGCGACCATTCATAGGTGGCATAGCAGTACGCGCACCGGTGGCCGCAACCCTGGTACGGGTTTATCGCAAGGCCATTGTAGTTCTTCACTGCAAACGGATGGATTATCGACTTGCTTGTCTTTGTTTCAAACATTGGAGCCTTGTCATTGTACCATAGCTCTGACATGTCTGCACATGCTGTCGCACTATGTAATAAGGCCGGCAGCACCGGCAGGGGAGGGAGTATCGCCTGACGCATAGTTTTTTATTATTGCCAAGGTGCCAGTAGGTGTAGCATGAGAGTAGGCGTGGTGGGCCTTGGGCTAATGGGCTCTGGTATTGCGGCCAGGCTGGTAAACACGGGCCATAGCGTGTCCGTGTATAACCGCAGCAGAGCAAAGGTTGAGCAGTTTTCAAAAACAGCTAAAATAGCGTCGAGCCCAAAGGAGCTTGCATCCACCTGCGACCTTGTAATCACTGTCGTCACTGACTATGCAGCAGTCAAGCAAGTGCTTCTCGGGCAGGACGGGATAATCAAGTCAGGCAACCGCGATCTGATAGTGGCAGATGCTAGCACGATTTCACCTTCACAATCCTCTGACTGCGCCAAAACCCTGCGCGAAGCAGGAATAGAGATGTTGGGCATGCCAGTCATGGGGGGCCCGGCTGCTGCAGAATCAGGTGATCTTGTGCCAATGGTTGCCGGCAGCAGGCAGGCATTTGAGAAAGCAAAGCCTGTGATTGAAAAACTGGGCAAGCCATTTTACATTTCTGACAGGGACGGGACGGCAAACGCAATGAAGCTGGCACTCAACCTGAACATTGCCCTCATTGCAAGCGCAGTCTCTGAAGGCATAATCCTTGTCAGGGGCTCTGGTATTGACCCGGCAATATTTATCCAGATACTGAATTCAACTTACTTCAGGACAGGGCTGTCTGAAAAGAAAGGTCCCAAGATGGTAAGCGGCGACTTTTCGCCGTCGTTCCACCTCAAGAACATGCTCAAAGACTTGGAGCTTGCAACAAG
>JAJPHX010000171.1 GCA_021325075.1 Nitrososphaeraceae archaeon
GTTCCTACCTTCTTGCCTTCTTCGTTTATCACGTGCACCTTTTGCTTGAGCTTGCCAACTTGGATTTCCGCGCCAAACACGGCAGGGTCGTTTCGCCGGAAGACAAACCCTTTCATGAACTGGAACTGGCACACAGGTGGAAGTTCGTTGAATAGTATCGACTCTTCGTGCTCGCGCTGATACGTCACCCAGTCAGTGTAGCTTCGAACAAGGTTGTAGATTATCTGCTCGTTGAAAATCTTGACTTCCCTGTTCTGGGCTTCGCTCTGTGCGTCGTCGAGCACTTTGACGCTAAAGCCAAGCACTACGCCCAGGTACCTGTCGTTCTCTTTTACCGCAGCCGCCTCGACAACGTCCCTTCTCGTAATATTGCCAATGTCTGCCATCCTGATTGGAACCTGCGCCTTCTTGAGCAGGTCAGTTATGGCTTCAAGTGAGCCTATGGTGTCGCATTTGAGTATGACGCCGGTTGCCTCCGTGTTGCTGACAATGGCGTTCTTTACTTCGGATTCTACGAGCGACTTTAGCCTTTCAAGCTCCTCATCACCTTTTTCGCGCTCGTAAACGTAAAGCGGGCTTCCTGCAAGCACCCCTTCAAGGTCAGGCGACGTTATCTTCAATCCCGCTGCCGCAATCACTTCGCTTACAGGCTTGAATTTATCGCGGGGGTCGCGCATTTCGTCAAGCGGCTTTGGCAGCAGTAATGCCTTTACTTTTGTGGCAATCGCGCCGTCGCGCTTGCCAACTATGATGCTGTCGCCCTGCTGTAGTGTGCCGTCAAGCAGTATGATGTTTGCAGACGGCCCAAGACCGATCTCTTCGCTGAATTCAAGCACGATGCCCCTTGCCGGCCCGCTTGCATGCCTCTCTAGCCTCTTTGACATGTACTGTTGAGTCAGGCCAACAAGTACTGCAAGGAGCTCAGGTATCCCGACTCCGGACCTTGCGCTCACCGGCACTATCGCGACTTCTTTTGTAAATTCCTTGACGCGCCAGAACGCCTCTGAGGGAAAGCCAAGTCTTGACAGTGTGCCGACTACGTTGTATATCTTTTCGTCAAGCGCGGTCTGGATGTGCATCTCCTGCTTTTTCACTTCTTCAGAAATGAACCTTGAAGAGCTGCGCCAGCCAGCGACCATGTCGACCTTGTTTAGCGCAATCACAAACGGGACCTTGCGGTTCTTTAATATGTCAATGCTTTCAATCGTCTGGGCTTCAAAGCCCTTGTTGACATCGACGACTACAATGGCGATGTCTGCCGCCGAGCCTCCACGCGCCCGGAGGTTTGCAAACACTTCGTGGCCGGGCGTGTCAATCACAAGCAGCCCGGGTATAGGGGTTTCGCTCTGGGCAAGCCTGTTGTAAAGCTGCCCAGTTATCTCCTTGATCGTTTCAACTGGGAAAAAGCTTGCGCCGATGTGCTGCGTGATACCTCCAACTTCGCGGGCCTGCACCGCGGTTCCGCGGATCTTGTCCAGTAGCGAGGTCTTGCCCGAGTCTACGTGGCCTAAAACTACTACTACTGGCTGCCGAAGGTCTGTCAAGAGTCAGTTGAAAATGACTCGCGACTCTTTTATGAAGCTTTCAGGAGAATCCGAGGCGTGGATGATGTTGTCTGTAAAGCCAAGGCCAAAGTCGCCCCTGATTGTGCCCGGGGCCGCTTCAAATGACTTTGTGGCTCCTATCATAATCCTCACGGTGTTGACCGCGTTGTTGCCTTCCAGTATGCATGCAACCACTGTCCCAGAGGAGATGAACGACACCAGCTCGCCAAAGAACGGCTTGTCCTTGTGGACAGAGTAGAACTCTTGTGCCTTTTCCTTTGTAAAATTGTATGACTTCAGGTTCTTTATCTGGAAGCCCTTTTCTTCAAAGCGGGCAAGCACCTTGCCTGTCAGCTGGCGCTTGAATCCGTCCGGCTTTACCACGATAAGTGTCTGTTCGACTGCCATGTCCTATCCGCTACTTTTTGGTGCGAAGGCCGCCCTTTGCGTAGCGGACAGTCCATTTCAGCTTTCTTGGGTCGCGCTTTAGCACGCGCAGGTTCTTTTTGCACTTGCTGGAGCAGGTCCACTGCACCTGGCCGTCGTTTCTAACAAGCATTATTCCGTGGCCAGTGGTGATGTGCCTGCCGCAAAAGAAGCAATTGCGTAATGAAGTTGCTGTCTTGCTCATATCATTATCACCTTATCTTGCGTGCCTCGCGCTCTGTTTCTCTTAGCATCAAAGTGTCGTTTAGCCTGATTGCGCCCTTGACGTTTCTTGTAAGGATGCGGCCCCTGTCCTTTCCTTCAAGGACCTTGACCCGCACCTGAATGACTTCGCCTGCGATGCCGGTCCTGCCAACTATCTGGATGACTTCGGCAGGGACGACCTTTTCTTCAGAAGCCTTGCTCATTATTCGTCAGCCCTCCGCTTACTCTTTCTTGGCCGTTCCCTTCAGGCTGCCTATAGAGCTGACGACTTGCTCTACGATGTGCTGCGCCTCGCCAGCGTCGATGATCGTGGCCGCTGCGGAACCGACGTCGATTCCAAGCGACACGCCCAGCTGCTGCTTGCTTGGCACAAAGATAAACGGCGAATTCCTTTCCTCGCAGAGGATCGGCAGGTGCGCGACAACTTCTGGCGGCTCGACATCTTCGGCAATCACCACAAGCTTTGACAGGCCGCGCTCGACTGCCTTTGTGGTCTCGTTGGTGCCCTTGCGCACCTTGCCACTCTGCTTTGCCACGCGCACTGCTTCGTACACTGCGGTCACTAAATCTTTAGGAGCTTCAAATTTCACATAATATGGTTTACTCATTTTGCTCACCCATTGGGATCATCTCTTGTTATTCTTCACTAGAAGAATAGGCGTATTAAAAACGTTGTCCATGACTATATTTTCGACTGGATCAGCCGCCGATATTCTTCAACCTTTGAGTCAAGGAGCGACTTGTCTGTTGACTCGCCGTACATCCTGATAAGCGGCTCTGTTCCGCTTGGCCTCATCATTATCCAGGTTTCCTCGTCGATCCATATCTTGGCCCCGTCCATCGTCTCGATCTTCTTAGGGCTTCCATGCTCGATGCACGCCTTGACCACTTTGTCAATTACGTCCCTTGAAGAACATACAAACTTTGTCTTGTACTGGAACGTCTGCGGTAGCTGCGCTATTCGCTGCGAAAATGACTCCTTGCCTGACGCCAGCATGTCAAGCATGAGCGCGGTAGCCATTGCCCCATCACGAACTTCGTTGAGGGCGCCGTACATGAACCCTCCGTTCTCTTCAAGCCCTAGCGGGCACCTGCGTCTGACCATCTCCCTTGAAACTTCGACGCTGCCAACTTTGGTGTAGACTATTTTTGAGCTGGCAGCTTCAACCACCTTTGAAAGCGCCATTGAAGTGTTGATCGGGCACACGACCTCAGATCCCTTTTGCTTTTCGGCAAGCAGGTGCTTGATCAAAATAGCCCCAGTCTTGTCTCCCATGTAGACCGCGCCAGTGTTGTCGCAGAATACGCTCCTGTCGCCATCGCCATCGTAGGCCGCCCCAAAGTCTGCCTTGGCAGACCTGACAGTCTTTGCAAGCACTCCGAGGTTGTCCGGCGTCGGCTCTGATCCGCGGCCCGGGAAATCGCCATCGA
>JAJPHX010000113.1 GCA_021325075.1 Nitrososphaeraceae archaeon
AGCTCTTCCATGCTCTTCACCTTTACAACGACCTTCGCCTGGCCACCAGAGAACCATTCGTCAAACCATTCGCGCTTTCTTTCCTTTGTCTTCTCTGCGCCCATCACGGCAGCGTGAGCTACTTGTGCCGCTATCTTGCCGGTTCCCATTCCAAGGTCCCTCCTTACAACCATAACCTGTTTGAATTCCACGGTGTGTCCAGCCATAGTTTAATTAACAGAGTGAGAAATACGTTGCTGGTCTTTCAAGAGAGATGCCGGATTATGACGTGATAGTGGCCGGAGGAAGCATTTCTGGGCTCCTTGCAGCCCGCGAGATGGCAGCCGGCGGCGTCTCTGTTGCAGTGATCGAAGAAGACGCAGAGATCGGGACGCCGGAGCATTGCGGAGGGCTTGTGAGCATTGCAGGCATCAGGAACCTTGGCCTTGTGCCTGACTCGGGTGCAGTTGAAAACAACAGGATAGCCAAGGCAAGGATTCTCTCGCCTTCGGGCGGATTTGAGATTAACGCCGAAAAGCAGAAGGTAATGGTGCTTGACCGGCGCGCGTTTGACAAGCAGATTGCGTTTCAAACGCAAAAAATAGGGGCCGAGATAAGGGTAAAGTGTTCGATGCGCTCTTTAGTACAAGACGGTTCAAGATACATAGTAAAGACCTCTGACGGCGACCTTTCATGCAACTACTTTATAGACGCCAGAGGCGTCGCGTCGATAATTGCCAAAAACCGCGAAGGCGTCTTGCAGTCTGCCCAGTACGAAGTTTATGCGCCATGGATAGAACGCGACACGATAGAAGTAGTGTTTGACAGCCAGCGCTACCCTGGCTTTTTTGCATGGATAATACCTACAGCGCAAGGCAGTGGAAAAGTCGGAGTATCCGGCAAAGGGATCAATGCGGCAAGCGCGCTCCAATCATACATGGACGGCAAGGGCAAGCATTCAGTTGTGCGCAAGGTGTACGCGCCAATCTGGGTCAATGGGCCGATTGAGAATTTTGTTTTAGGCAGGACAATAATTGTGGGCGATGCTGCGGGCCAGAGCAAGCCCACTACTGCTGGGGGCATTTACACCTGCGGCATGGGAGGCATACTTGCAGGGCAGGCAATACTGCAGGTCATCGAGAAAAATGACGACAGGATGCTTGCACAGTATGAAAAGAACTGGCTTGGCATCTTCAAGGCGGAATTTGACAAGATGCTCCTTGCGCGCAGGCTGCTTGAGCGCCTTGACAACAAGGCCATTGATGAATTGTTTCTGGCAATACCCCCGGAAAAGCTTGAGGAAGCGTCTAGCGGCGGTGACTTTGACTTTCACTCTGCCGCAGTGGCCAAGATCCTTGGCGCCAAGAGCGCAGCTAGGATGGCAAAGGCACTGCTTGGAAACGAAATAAGGCGCTTGATCGACACTTAAGCAAGATATAAATTCGGTTAATCTTAAGAGAGCACGTATGTCCAAGCCATTGCAATTACCAGTCTGCACATCATGCAGCAGACCAATAATGCCTAACGATGAATGCGTCAAGTATTACTGTCCAAACTGCGGCTATGTCCTCATGTGGCGCTGCGAAAGCTGCCGCGAATTTGCAAGACCCTACAAGTGCGTAGGGTGCGGCTTTGAGGGCCCATAGGCATGGCGCGGCTAGTTGCCAGAATACGGATAATGCCAGCAGACGCTGAATCCAACATCGACAATGTTCTCCAATCCATCAAGAAATCAATGCCGCAAGGAATGGAGATGAAAGGGCACGCAATCGAGCCCATAGCGTTTGGCCTCAAGGCAATCATCGGGGACTTTTTGCTGGACGATGCAGAAGGCCAGATGGACAGGCTCGAAGAATCGATAAAGAACGTCGAAGGCGTAGGGGAGATTGAAGTAACGAACATCAGCAGGCAGTCCGTAAAAATGAAGTAATGTTAATGCCGGAGGCTACAAAAGTTTGAAAAAGGCGCGCGCCGGGAGCGACGAATCAGCTCCAATTCAGTTGAGGGTAGCAGAAGCCAAACACCGCGATGTAGGCAAGCGCAGGGCAAGAATTGACTCCCGCAACATGGAACACCTTGGAATACAGGCCGGGGAAATAATAGAGCTTGCAGGCAAGCGCAGCACGGCGGTCGCGGCATGGCCGGCAGACGAGGAAGAAAAAGAGAATGACATTATTCGAATAGACGGTCAGACGAGGAAGAACGCTGGCGTTGGCATCAACGATCTTTTGAGTGTCAGGAAAATAGACGTCAAGCAGGCCAAAAGCGTAACTCTGATGCCGCTCGGAGACAACAACATCACAGTTGACAAGGAATTCTGCGACTTTGTAAAAAACAGGCTCAAGGGCTATCCCATCACTGAAGGCGACGAGATTTCCGTAGTCATCCTTGGTAACCCCATGGACTTCAAGGTTGAAAGGGCTATGCCCAAGGCAATAGCGCGGATCGAACGCACGACAAAGCTGACCATAATGGCCGAGACTGCAAGCGACAGAAAGCCCAGAGTAACCTACGAAGAGATTGGCGGCATGAAAGAGCAGATCAAGAGGCTGCGCGAAATTGTTGAACTGCCGATGCGCCACCCTGAGGTGTTTGCAAGGCTTGGAATAGAGCCTCACAGCGGCATTCTGATGTATGGGTCTCCGGGATGCGGCAAGACCCTGATTGCAAAGGCTCTGGCGTCAGAATCTGAAGCAAACTTTTTCATAATAAACGGCCCAGAAATCATGAACAAGTACTATGGCGAAACTGAAGCTAGGCTGCGCGACATCTTCAAGGAGGCGCGCGACTCTTCTCCAAGCATAATATTCATTGACGAAATCGACGCTATAGCTCCCAAGAGGGAAGAGGCGTTTGGCGACGTCGAAAAGCGTGTTGTGGCACAACTGCTTGCGCTGATGGATGGCATGTCTGACAGGGGTCAGGTAATTGTGCTTGGCGCGACAAACAGGCCCGAAAGCCTTGACCCTGCGCTCAGGAGACCCGGCAGGTTTGACCGTGAAATAGAGATAGGCGTTCCAAACGCAGAAGGACGTCTCGAGATACTGCAGATCCACACACGGGGCATGCCGCTTTCTGATGACATCCACCTTCAGGACCTTGCCTCGGAATTGCACGGCTACACCGGGGCGGACATCAAGGCCCTCTGCAGAGAAGCTGCGATGAAGGCGCTCAGGCGCTACCTGCCAGAGATCGACTTGGAAGGTGACAAGATATCGCCTGAGATTCTTGAGAGCATGGTCATCACCAACAGGGACTTCAAAGAGGGGATGAAAGAGATCGTCCCAACAGCAATGAGGGAGTTCTATGTCGAAGTTGCCCGCGTAAAATGGAACGACGTTGGCGGCCTGTATGAGGCAAAGCGCAGCCTGCATGACAACCTCATAACGGCCATCAGGGAGCCGGACAAGTTTGCAAAGATGGGCATCAAGCCTCCGCGTGGCGCGCTGCTCTATGGTCCGCCGGGCACAGGCAAGACGCTGCTTGCAAAGGCGTTGGCTACTGAGAGCAATGCCAACATCATCGTAGTCCGCGGCCCAGAAGTGCTCTCAAAGTGGGTCGGAGAGTCAGAGAAGGCCATACGAGAGATATTCAGAAAAGCCAAGGCTTCCTCGCCCTGCATCGTAGTGTTTGACGAGCTGGATTCCCTTGCAAGGCCGAGAGGGCAGGATGATGATATGTCAGGTGGCAACGAGCGGGTGCTCAGCCAGATTCTGACAGAGATGGATGACTCTGGGAGCGCGGGAGTCGTGATAATCGGGATAACAAACAGGCCGGACCTGATCGACACGTCGCTTTTGCGGCCCGGGAGGCTCGACCTCATTGTCTACGTTGGCCCGCCTGACGATAAGGCCCGCCAAGAAATACTCAGGATAATAACACAACCGATGCCCCTTTCAGACGATGTCGACCTTGCAGCCATTTCACAGTCGACAAAGAATTTCAGCGGCGCAGACCTTGTAGCCCTGTGCAGGGAAGCTGCAGTCAACGCCATGCAGAATAAATCCGAAAGCGTGTCAAATGGAGATTTTGCCAAAGCAATAAGACTTGTAAGGCCGTCAATAACAAAGGATGTCGAAGAATGGTACGAATCAATAAAAAAGAACATCACTTATGCGCTTCCAAAACCAATCGACAAGACGTTTTATGGGTGAAAAAATGAAATATCCAATCAGAAACCTCATTTATGAAAAGATAAGGCAGGCGCGCAACATGACTGATTCTGATCTCATGAACGCCCTGACAAAAGAAGGGATCACGCTTGCGGAATCTGAATTCAACAAGACACTCCTTGATCTTGAGATATATGGCCTTGTGAGAGTTTCTTGGGTCACAAAAGAAAAGCGCAGGATCGAGCTTGTAGCTGACTCTGGCACTGATTCTTAGCGGCCGATAAGCGGGATTGGCAGCGGGTAATAGAACAGTGCGTCAAGCGCAAGCGCGACAAATATCACCACAAGGTAGGGTGCAGTAACTTTGTATGCTTTCCACGCAAATTCTGGCGTCGGGTTCTTTGTCAGCTTGTAGTGATATACAAGCATGAGCGAGCCGGAAACTGCTGCAACTGCAGTATAGAGAATCCCCAGGCCAAAGAATGCCAGGGCCACGGAATATGGCAAGAGTATGGCAGTATTGACAAGGATGTAGCTTGCAGTCCTCTGGTTGCCGACAAGCACTGGCAGCATCGGAACCCTGACGCTTGCGTACTCTTCCCTTGCCCTTATTGCGAGGCACCAGAAGTGAGGGGGCGTCCACATGAAAACGAGCCACCCTACCAGAAAGCCAAGCAGATCAATAGATCCTGTGGCGGTGGCCCATCCTGCCATGGATGCCGCGCTCCCTGCAAAACCTCCAATGACAATGTTAGACGCATTGCTGCGCTTGAGCCACGCAGTGTAGATTATGACGTAAAAGAATATACCAAGTGCTATCATTCCTGTAGCCACTGGGTTGAGCGTGAACCATGCAATGACTACCGACAGTATGCTTATTCCAATGCCGTACGCAAGCACATTCTTTGGAGAGAGCCTTCCAGCGGGGATCGGCCTATTGGCAGTCCTGTCCATTATCTTGTCAATGTCGCGGTCGTAATAATGGTTGAGTGCACTTGCACCCATTGATGCAAGAGCTCCCGCCAATGTGAGAAATCCAAGCTGCCAGGCAGTGACATCCCACGCGGTGCCGGGCGTCGAGTCAAACCTGCTTGCCGCAAGAAGTGAAGTAACAGCCGTTATGACAAGGACTACCACTATTCTCGGCTTTGAAACTTCGACATAATCGCGTGCGGTCACAGAGTTGCCTCGAAGAGAGTTCTACCTATGCTTGCATTTAATTTATTCGTTCCATCTTTTAGGAGAGAAAATGTTTCAAGTTAGCCACCTGCATCTTGAAAAATGTCAATATTTTGCGCTTGAGTAGGTCATGCTCGGCATCTGACAGGCCGCATGCACAGGCCTTTTTGTCTATCATGTGGAACTCGGCAATTGCGCAGACTTTGGCTATCTTGTCCCGCGCCTGTACAAAATCATAGTACTGTCCCACACTGTGGGTCTGCTCGAGCATGTCAAGCAGGTTGACCGTGGTCAGCCACGCGTCCCACACGGTATCGTTGCCGCTTACTTCGAATAGGTCTGCAACAGACACGGCGTTGGCGCGCAAAAAACAGTATTAAAATACCTTATCAATTATTGTAAACCGGCTAAAAGACACAAAGCACCTTGCCAGACTTATCGCACCAAGCATGCAGCCTCTGCCACTTCAGAGACATTCTGGATTGGCATTCATCTATCTTTTGGACAAGCGACAGCACCTCTATGCCTTCAGGCCCGTTTGACTGTTCTACAAACCTGACAATGGCGTTCTTGTCAGCAGGAAAATCAAGGTCCTTTAGAACCTGTCCAAGCGCGGCAGCCTGAAGAAAATCACTGATAGTTTTGCTCCTCTTCTCGCCTTGTACGTTATCTTGTTTTCTGAGCGTACGTTGAGTTTGCTCCTCGTTGTATTCAGTTGGAATCTGGTTGCGATTCTCCATATCTGACATGACCAAAGACATACAGTATTTCTTTTGATGGTTACAGAACACGATAAAAGCAATGTCATGCTATCACTGCAATGGCGGGCTTTAAAGACGCAGAAGTCTATACACTTGAAGGCAAAAAGGTTGGCAGGATAAGGAACTTGGATTCTAGTCATTTCACTGCGTACAGACATGGCATAACGATCGACGAGGAATATAAAATCCCTGTATCAGCCATTTCCGCTGTTGAAAAAGATGGCAGCTCTACTGTCATCAGGCTAAATATGAGCGAAGAGCAGCTCACGCATGGTTTTGAGTTTTCAAGAGGCAGACCAAATTCCGAATTTACAAGCAGGGCTGCAGGGTTGGAACCCAAGGTTCCAAAAGACAGACAGCTAATCCATTATGAATCGCAACCTAGAGGTGACGAAGGAATAGCTACCGCCAAGCTGCCTCCTGCGTCCGAATATCTCTGTGACATGTGCAACGCAAGGTTTGACGACCCTTCCGAGCTACAGGAGCATAGAGCCGAGCAGCACAAGGCACCAGCGGGCGTCTGAAAACTAGAAAGGATTAAGTATGCCAAAAAAGCCCAAGTAGCCGTAGTAAAATGACTGACTGGGACCTCCTGACACCCGGTATAGGTCTTACTTCCATAGGCATCGTTGGCGTTGGCATTTCTCTTTCAGGCATCGCCAAGACCTTCATTGACGGCATGCACGCAGTTTCACTTTTGACAATGCTTATAGGCATGATCTTCCTTGCCTCCGGTCTCTTCAAGGACGGCTTTCCATCATCTGGCAAGGCCAAGTCTGCCACATTTATCACGCTAGGCTTCCTCGTCACTTTTGGAGTCGCCGCTGCGGTAACTGTCAGCGCGCAGGTCCCGAGCATTTACGCTTACATTGGCCTCATGTTGATAATCGGCATCCCGGCCTCAGTCCTCGCTGTCGCCTCGTTCAGGCAGGTCCCGTACCTCAAGGCACTGGCAATAATATTCGTTGGAGCCGCCATCGTGGGCGGCTCGACATTCTATGCATTTGGGCTGGTAGCACCAAAGCCGCCTCAGCCAGTAGAACAGCCAAAAGGAAACACGACACAGACAGAAGCACCGCCAGCTCACATCGTCAATGCAACGATACTTGCAGGAGCTTCTGCTCAGGGCAACCCCGATTTCGACCCAGATCCGCTTACAGTAAGCAAGGGCGACGGTGTGTCTTGGACCAACAAGGATAATGTGCCCCATACGGTGACCAGCAAGAAACAAGGATCGTTTGACTCTTCGCTTATCAACCCGAGCACCTCATGGGTTTTGAACACTGCCAAGCTTGATGCAGGCAATTATGATTACTATTGCACGCTCCATCCGCACATGACAGGATTGCTAAAGGTTTCAGGCTCAGCCGCTCCAGCAGGAAGCACCAATTCAACGGGTAGTGGGTCAGGCAACCAGTCAAGCTCTGCAACAGGCAATGGATCCTCTTCAGGCGCTTCGAATGCCACTGCAGGCAGCAACAGCAGTGCAGGCAATGGCGGGGCAACGACCACTGTTTCAATTGTTGTTGGCGCTTCAGTCGCCACAAATAACGAATTCTTTTCGCCAGCAACCGTGCAAACCAGCGTTGGCAGTATGGTAACTTGGAAAAACAACGACAACACACTCCACACGGTAACTTCTGGCACAATGGACAATGGCAAGCCCAATCCTGACAAAAAGTTCGATTCTGGATACCTAAAGAGTGGAGACAGCTTCCCCTTTGTGTTTGACACTGCTGGCGAATATCCATATTACTGCAGCATACACCCGTGGATGACCGGCAAGGTCATTGTAAAGTAAATGGAAGCTACGACGAGCATAATACTGACATCAGGGCAGCTTGACCAGCTTGCGGCCCTAGCTAGGCAATCTCTTCCAAACGAGTCCTGTGCATTTTTGCTTGGCAAGGGAGAAAAAGAAACCACGGTAACAGAGATTCTCACCATGCGAAACGCTGATGAATCAATAATTTCTTTCAGCATAGAACCAAAAGAGCTCTTGCAGGCTTATGATCTAGCAGAAAAGAAAAAGCTGCAGGTGATCGGGATATTCCATTCGCACCCGGCAAGGCCTTCGCCATCTGGCACAGACATAAAGTTCATGGAGATCAACCCTGTCGTGTGGCTCATCTATTCCACAACAAACGGCCAGTTCAAGGCATACATATATGACAATGATGTTAGAGAAGTCGCCGTAAAAATTAAGGAGTAAGCCTGTCGGTGTCCCTTGGGTACAGGACGACATCGCGCACGTTATGCGAGCCTGTCAGCACCATCATCAATCTGTCATAGCCAAGGCCCCATCCAGAGTGTGGCGGCATACCCCAGTCAAACGCCTTGAGGTGTTCTGAAAAGCTGGCGGGGTTCAGACCTTGCTCTGCAAGGCGGCCTTTTAGCTTTTCAGGGTCGTGCAGCCTGCGCCCGCCGGATACAAGCTCCAGATATCCGTACTGCAGGTCAAACGATTTGGATAGTTTTGGGTTGTCTTCCTTTTCGTGTATGTAGAACGGCTTGAGCTTGAGCGGCCAGTCCATGATAAAGAAAAATCCGCGATGTATCTCTCCCAGCTTGCGAAGAGCCGCGTCTGACAAGTCGTCGCCAAACTGCAGCTTTTCACCTTCCTTGGCAAGCTCTTCAAGACACTGTTCATAAGTCAGCCTGTCAATCTTTGAGACAGTCATTTCCTTGGCGCCTGCCGCCTGCAGGTCATTCTTGTGTTTTTCCTGAAATTCAGCTGCCACATTTCTTACGACTCTCTCTACAATATCCATCACGTCTTCATAGTCAAGAAATGCCGCTTCGATGTCAACGCTGGTAAATTCTGTCAGGTGCCTGACTGTGTGCGAGTTTTCTGCCCTGAAATATGGTCCGATTTCAAATACTCTGTCGAGGCCGATCGTCAGCTGCTCCTTGTACAATTGCGGGCTCTGTGCAAGGTATGCCTTTCTTTTCCCAAAGTAGTCAAATCCAAATAGGTTCGCCCCTCCCTCACTTGCGCTGCCAATTATCTTGGGAGTGTTTACTTCAATGAACCCTTCTGAACGCAATGTATCTCTAATTACTTGGAGACCAGCTGAACGCAACCTGAAAATGGCTGCCACTTTAGGGGTTCGCAGGTCAAGCGCGCGGGCGTCTAGCCTTTTGTCTATGGCAGATTCTACTCTCCCGGTAGGGTCTATAGGCAATGGATTTCCAGCTCTTGTAAGAATGGTAAACTCGGTTACTTTGATCTCGACTGGAAAATCTTTTGCCTTGCTCTTTTGCACCGTTCCGGCAGCGACCACTGCACTCTGCCTTGGTGCTTGCACGGCTGCCTGCACGTTGTCGCTGCCGACTATCACGAGTTGGCAAGCACCAGTGACGTCGCGGATGGTGACAAACGCTAGCTTGCCGATGTCGCGGACATCCTCTATCCAACCTCCAACCCTCACCTGCTGGCCGACCAGCGTATCGTCAAGCTGGCGTGCGTAATGAGTCCTTTTGATGTCCACCATTTCTGTTCATCTATTTTTGCTCAAATTCGACGAGCAGTTCAATGCTTCTAACAGCCTTGGCAATCTTTTGAATCTTTTCTATATTAACTCGCGGCTTTTGAGCGCTTGCTGCCGCGACTACCTTTGTTAGCTTGACGCCGTCAGGGAGCCAGAACTGATTGACCGATGACACCTTGATTGGATGCAGCAGGTTCTCTACAAAGCGCCTGTCAGATGCTTCTGATTCGACAAACCAGACCTTTTGCCCAAATTCGCTTTCGATCTTGTCTGCAAGGCTGGAATTGCTGCGAAGCGTGCTGACGTCAGGGCTTCTGAGCACGAGCACAAAGTCCCCGTCCACTTTGGCGCCGCGTGCAAGGGTGAATTTGTTTATGTCTTGGTTTCGATCTGCCATCCTTGTCAGTCTGATCGAGGCTTCCACGTCATCCTGCGTGATTCCTCCAGACTGGAGCTTTGCTTCGCATTTTGAGCAGAGGACGCCAGACTTGGCATCAAAAGAGCAGATCGGAGACTTCAATCAATGTATCACTAGTTATAAACTTGCAATATACAATATGAAGGGATTTATAATCGAATCATCGGCAGAATCAGTTCCGCCTTATCTGCGAATTGGGCCTGGGCTCGGTGTATTCCAGCCCGCAAAAGGTGCACTTGTATATCTGAGCTTCTTCGCCTGACGCCCTGTCTGTTCTTTTGGCAAGGAACATTATGTGATGGCAGTGCCGGCATTCCAACAGTTATACGGGCGCGAGTAAGTTAATAACGCTGTCGTTTTGTGGCAGAATCCTATTATAATGCGCAAAGAATGTCCTCTTGATTGCCAGCAAAGCCGAAACTTGCAGTATCCGGTCTCAAGTCGTACTATTTCACTGAAAAAGGCATTGTCAAGGCAGTCGACGGCATCAATTTTCAGCTGTCCGGCGACGAGTCGTTGGGCATTGTTGGCGAATCGGCCTGTGGCAAGAGCACGCTTGGAGCTACCCTTATGTGTTCTATGCAGCAGCCAGGCAAGATAACAGGTGGCAGCGTAATCCTTGGCGATACCGACATTCTGGAAATGCCAATATCGGAATTTAACAGCAAAATAAGATGGAAAAAGGTCGCGATGGTATTCCAGGGAGCAATGAACGCGCTTGATCCTGTCTACACTGTTGGAAGCCAGCTCATGGAAGTTTTGAAGGAACATCACTATAATGGCAACATTGAAGAAAAGATATCAGAATCGCTCCGCCAGGTCGGGCTCGACCGCTCGGTTGCAAAGCGATACCCTCACGAGCTTTCCGGCGGCATGAAGCAGAGGGTGGTAATCGCGATGGCGCTCCTGCTGGAGCCAGACCTGCTGATAGCCGACGAGCCGACCACCGCGCTTGACGTTCTTGTCCAGTCGCAGATAATCCGCCTGCTCAAAAGACTACGAAAAGAGAAAGGCATAACAATTGTCTTGATAAGCCACGATCTGGCGCTTGTGTCTCAGATCGCAGACAAGATAGGGATAATGTACGCGGGCCAGCTTGTTGAGGTAGGATCAGCCGGCGAGATATACAGGAACCCAAAGCATCCATACACGCAGGCCCTCATTGCGGCAGTGCCAAGGCTTCGATCCAAAGAAAAAAAGATAAATTTCGTCAAGGGCAGCCCGCCAAGCCTGCTTGACCCGCCGCCAGGCTGCCGATTCTACGAGCGGTGCCCGCACGCAATGGATGCCTGCAAGAAGCAAGACCCGCCGGAATTTCAAACTGAAACAGGATACGTGCGCTGCCTGCTCCACGATGACAAGTCCGAAACTTAAAAAGCGCGGGCTGTTAATTGACTCCGCACATTGCTTA
>JAJPHX010000057.1 GCA_021325075.1 Nitrososphaeraceae archaeon
GAAAAGTACAAGCAGGACCTTGAAGGTGGCGTGCTGAAAAAGGTAGGCGCGCTTGAAAAGGCCGGCGTCAAGAAATACCTGAAAAAGATGCCCAAATAAGCAGTAGAATTTATTTGTGGCTATCATTTGTACCAGTGAGCGTGGAGCACAAAGATTCCCACGCACATGATTCTTCCCATTCACACGAAGAGGAGCACGGCCACGGAGATATCGAGCCAGTAGTCGTAAAGATGTTGAGCCCGAACCAAGAGCTTGCGGCAGAGATGAAGAAAAGTGGAGTTGATTGCGAGGCGTTGGCGCCCGGCTCGCACCCGCTTGAGCACAAGCCGTACTACAGCCACGTGTTTGCGATGACGCCTAGGCTTGTTACAAACAAGGGGCTGATAGAGATCAGAGGCAGGAACATCGACTTTGTGCAGGTGTTGCAGAGGAGCTAGATAGACATGCCAAACCTAGACCCAAACCCGCTGCCGTACGGTGCGCTGCAATACTACCAGGTGCACTACATCGTCCAGATTGAAAGCGAAGAGAACCAGAACCTGCTTGCAAAGTGCGAGCCAATAACGAAGGGCCATTTTAGCAACAAGCGCGTGGTCGACGTAAAGTGGACCGGCGCCGACAAGTTTGCAGAAGTGCTGCAGGAAGATGGCAAGCTGACAGAGATGCTAAAGGAGGTCATGCTACAGGTAGGCGAGATCAAGATCGACCCACAGGACGACCACATCAGGATCTATGCCAAGTGGGGTCACGAGGAGAACTTTCATTTCAATGAGACGATGCTTGAAATCGCCGACAGGATAGCGATGCACATCAAGAACAAGCTCAAGCCAACCGCAAAGTCCTGATGCCATCCAGACGGATGTGCACAATTACGGTACGAAAGGAAGTTACCTTTAAAAGTCGTGCAAAAGTGCCAACATTGTGGAGAAGCAATCCTTCAAGTCTGATTTGAAATTTACTGGTAAAACTGTTGTTGTGACTGGAAGCGGGACGGGCATTGGGCAGGCAATAGCCAAAAAGTTTGCCGAGCAGGGTGCCAACATTGTCATCATGGGCAGGAGGAAGGAGCCGCTTGACCAGACCGCCGGTATATTGAACGAGATCATTGTTTCTTCCGGCTCTGCGGGCAAGGTGGCAGTCTTTCCCGGAGTCGACGTCTCTGACGAGGCAGGCATAAACTCGATGTTTGACAGCCTGAAAAAGCAGTTTGGCAAAGTAGACATCATCGTCAACAATGCCGGCGTTTCCGGGCCGGTCAAGACCTTTACAAATGCAAGCGTCAAAGAGTTCCGCGACGCTGTGGCCATACACCTGACAGGCACCTTCTGGACGTCTGCAAGCGGCCTGAACGCTATGGAAAAGGGAGGCAAGATCATCACGATTGCAACGTTCTTTACCGAAGAGAATCGCTACGAGCAGAGGCCGTATCGGTTCAGGACGCCATACACCGCGGCACAGGGCGCAAAGAACCGCCTGGCAGAAGCCCTTGCATGGGAGCTTGCAGAGCGCGACATTCGCTCTATCTCCACAAACCCCGGGCCGGTGCATTCTGACAGGATATACAAGACTGTATATCCAAAAGCTGCGGCAGAATTTCTGCGCGTTGGCGGCTACCCCGGGCTCACATCACTGGAAGTCGAGAAGGTCACCGCCGGTGCACTCCCGCTGCTGGGAGAGCCTGATGACGTCGTTTCAAAAGGAGTGCGACAGGTTGCGGCCGAAATTGCCAAAGGCCGCGGTCAGGACACTGAAGAATTGATAAAGAAATTATCTGAAACAGTGGCTGGTGCCCTTGCCAAGATGCAGGAAATCGCGGAAAAGATACAGAACAACACCAGCAAGATGATAGTAGACGGCGAGTTCCTTACGCAGGAAGACGTCGCAGAGATGGTGATGAACCTCTCTGGTGAAAAGATAAGTAAGCTCATCAACGGCAGGGTGATTCCAAATGACCGCGTGTTCTATCCAGTCAAGCCGATCGTTGGAACGGCAGTCGAAGGCCCGGCGCAGCCAGACCTGAACGGTAAGGTAATAGTCATCACAACCAGCTCTTCTGCCAAGAAGGACGTCGAGAGGGTCAGGCAGGTAGCCAAGATAATTCAGGGTGCGGGCACAAAGCAGGTAATTGTCCTGACAAACAGCCAGCAGGACATGCAAGAATACCAAGAGTTCCACAGCCACGCGATCAACATGATGGACGAGGAAAGCGTGAGGAGGATATTCAATACGGCAAGGACAAAGTTTGGAGGAATCGACGCAGTCGTGCACTTTACTGGCGACTACGACTACAACGCGGCCTTTAGCACGCTTTCAAGGAAGCAGTGGGACGCGCTTGTCGACAACTTCATCTACATGCCGGGCCTGATCACAAAGGAGGCGGTGAACGCGATGGCGCCACAGGGCGCGGTAGAAGAGCCTTCAAAGTACAAGGGCTCGAAGGGAACGGTAATCATTGTCGGTCCTGACGCGCCGGTGGGCAAAAAGATTTCCGGCATTCTCCGGGCAAGGGCGGATGTCTTCCGCGGCGCTTTAAGACCATACACTGCCACGGTGAACCAGGAGCTGAATGACGTCCTTGGATCAAACATGAAACTCTGCCTTGTACTTGCAGGCAACAGCGAAGGAGCAGAGCCGGACGCTGCAAGGCTTTACAACTCGATAGCAAACCTGGCTGCTGGCGTTGCTGCAAAGAGGAACGAAGCAATATTCTACCTTGACGAGGCAAGAAAGTAGCATGGTGGAATATTTTATTCCAGCTTTGGAATATTCCATACAAAAAATTATTCCACCATATTAGCGAGATTAAGCTACCGCTAGTTGACACGGGATATAGAATATCGAATTTGGTAAAGAAGCATTTGGGTCCGAGTCTGTTAAACTTCTTATCTTAAGATTTTTATCGCTAGCGATTGAATTAATGAGTTGTTAGGAAAGTTCCGTAAACTTCTCAGCGCTTTTCAAAGCCAGTAAACCGTCGGCGCTTTTTGTAAACTGGAGGCGCTTAGGCAAATACAAAATTCCAAAGAACATTCTGACCGTCTGTGCTAATCTCTATTCTATCGCCAACTTTCAGAGCTGGCAAATCATCCGACTTTATCAAAGCCGTGCCATCATCTAGCTCGTAATCATGTTTGTTAACTTTGATCACTTTAACGAGATTAATCATCTCCTTAGTTATTTCCACAATCATAAATTGCCAACATACCTCTTATGCAAGCAGTATAAAAGCATCTGAAAAGTCTTAAATGATAGCCAAAGCTGGCTATTAGACAGTCATGGGTACGGATGTTAGGCTTTACCTAAAACAGCTCGAACCTGATGAACTGAACATGCTTGGCAAATACGTTCAGGCTAAAATTCCAAAAAGCTCAACCAAAGGTAAGCTTGTAGATATTCTCTATTCTCATCATGTTAGCAAACAAGATGTCATCAAGTTTCTCAGCAAGCCCACTGGTCGTACTGGCATTTATGCAAAATATGACGGTGAAGCTTATGAGAAAAAAGTAATGGGATTTTTTCAGAAAGAAGGATATGATTGTACGTTAAACGTTAGACCTTCGCGGGGAACAGAGTTTGATATAATTGGTAAGAAAGGTTGGAACTTTGCAAGCATGGTTAGTAACAAATCGATGATTGTGGTCGAATGTAAAAATCAGCCAATTGTCACCAATGCTGATTTGCAGAAATTTGCTGGCAAGTTCAACGGATTCAAACATCAAAACGAAGATGATGTGAGTGCAGACTTTCATTGGATGGAGATAGTGAAAAAGAAAGCTGCTATTCGTGGTATTATCGCGACTTCCGGGATTTTTGAGCCATTAGCAAAGGAAGAGGCAAAAAAACACGATGATATTGAGCTGAAAAGGCTGAGATTTTAGCTAGCTCACAATCTCAATAAACGCTAAGGCTGCCGCAACTTTATTCAATTCTGTTTTTGTTAGATTCATAGTGCCTTTATTTGAGAGAATCTTAACAGCCTTTTCCATGTCGGCCATGAAATCTTTGCGCTCTTTGGGTGTCAGCTTTTCCCAATCTGCCTTCACCTTTTGACTATGTTTCTTGACATAGGCTTTCGCTTTAGTTGTAACATACTCTTTCATGCGAGCATACTCACGAGCTGAAACAGGATCATCTATCCCGCGAATATCATACCGGTTTGGCTGTTGCTGCCAGTGCTTTCCCTCAAAATCTATTGGAGCTTTAATCTTGTTATCAATGGCTCTAGCAGTTGCAAGTCGTCTAGCGTTTTGCTGCCTTAATTTGTTGAATAATTCGACAGAAATGCCTTTGCTCGGATTGCCTACAGAGCCTTTGGGATAATGTCTGCCATCTTTGCGTGTGCCAAATTGAACCATATCTAGCATAAAATTAGGATGCTGGTTTTATCCAGCATGAATCTTTTCCATTGGCTAGCCAGTTGAATCCTTGCACTCGCAATATGTCGTGAATCTCGCGCCAATCCTTTTTGTCGAGCTACGCAACAATAAAGTATGGTTTGTACTTCAACTTTTTTTATAAGCCATCTTAAGTACTCTTTCCAGTCACTTCATTCTTGTCCTTAGCAGCTCGTATGCCCGAGCAGCGTCCCTATCGCTTAAAATGAGCACAATTTCCGTAGGCGTAAAGAACGCGTCCTGTATCGAGATCTGGTTGTTATACAGTATGTTTGAAACCATAGAAAGGACATCATAGGGATTCGAGTCGCCCGAAGCAAGCTGTATGTTTATCTTGGCAAGACCTACCCTTATCTTGCCGTCAAACTTTTTCGTTGCACTGTTTACCATGCCCCTTGTCTCTGCGATGTCTTCTGCAAACAACCTGAGATGCTGGCCAGTCTGGAACACGCTGTAGTTCTTGTCAAACAGCTGATCAAGCAGGCCGGAAATTTCGTCAAACTCTTTTTCAAAATCAACATCGATGATGTTGTCGGTAAGCGACATCCTTGCGCCCTTGAAAGTGGCTGCAGGGCTGTCTTTGGCTTCCAGCGCGTCTGCAAACCTCTTTATCGCGACGACTACTGTGTTTACGTTGACCTTGGAGCCCGTGATCTTTTCAACGTCAGGCTTGATCTTTTGCGCAAGGGCAGTGTAATTTGCGATGCCAAGCTGCAGCGACTGCAGGTAGATCGTGTTTCCAGAAATTATCTCCCTGACTGCTTCGGGGACTGAAGCGGCCCTTGCATACATGATTCATAAAAGCACACGACCCGTAATAAAGCGTTTGGTTTGTAAGAAAAATATATATACTGTAATGGATATTACACTGGATAAGGAGATATTACATATGTGGAGAGACCCATGGAACTATAATTTCGGCAGCCGGATTTTTGAAGAGATGGACAAGGAGTTTGCCGAAGCAGAAGAGATGTTGAACCGCGTGTTCAGGACAGCCCATGAAAGGCCAGAATCTGTCAATGGTCCGTACTTTTACGGCTACCAAATAACGGTTGGGCCGGACGGCAAGCCACACGTAAGAGAGTTTGGAAATGTCAAGCCAACAGCAAAAGGCCTAGTGGAGCAGAGCGGCCTTCGTGAGCCACTGGTAGATACCACGGTGGATGAAAAGGAGAATAGGCTTATCATTACTGCAGAAATGCCCGGAGTAACAAAGCAGGACATCAAAGTGAGCATTACTGAAAACAGCGTGACGATACACGCAGAGAAAGGGGACAAAAAGTACCACACCGAGATCCCATCAAACACAGAGCTTGACGACAAGTCTGCAAAGGCAACCTACGCAAACGGCATACTGGAACTAAAGATAAAGATGAAAGAGCCGGCAAAGCCAAAGGCGACAGAGGTAAAGGTGGAATAGCCAAATAGTTTGGCATTCATCTATATTTTTGAGGAGGCAAAATAACCATGATTGACACAGTTTCTCTCAAAGTAGCTGAAACCAGCTCCAAGTTTGTAGGCAGGGGCATTGCCCTTGTCGACCCAAAGGTGATGGAAGAGATGGGCCTGACTACCGGCGACGTCGTTGAAATCGCGGGCAAAAAGAAGAGCTACGTGCTCCTCTGGTCAAGCCAGTCGGAGGACTTTGGAAAAGGTCTTATCAGAATAGACGGGTATACCAGAAACAATCTTGGCATTGGGATCGACGACAAGGTCACCGTTAGAAAAGTGGTGCTTAGAAAAGCAGAGCAGGTAATCCTAGCACCAACGGAAGAGCTTAACATTGTAGGCCTTGAAGAGTACCTGCCGGAATTGCTTGAAGGCAGGGTGGTTGCAAAGGGTGACGTTGTCCCGATAAATATCATGGGGAAAAAGATCGGCTTTGTCATCACCGGTACGACTCCTTCTGACGCCGTTTTGGTTGATATCAACACTGAATTTGTAATTGGGACCGCACCCAAGTCAGCAAAGGGCGTTGCGGGGATAAACTATGAGGACATTGGCGGCCTGAGAAACGAAGTGCAAAAGGTGCGTGAAATGATAGAGCTCCCGCTAAGACACCCGGAGATATTTGACAGGATCGGGATCGAAGCGCCAAAGGGGGTGCTGCTGTTTGGTCCGCCTGGAACAGGCAAGACGCTCTTGGCAAAGGCAGTCGCGAATGAAACCAATGCTAACTTTTACTCTATCAGCGGGCCGGAGATAATGAGCAAGTTCTACGGCGAAAGTGAGGAGCGCCTGCGCGAAATATTCAAGGAAGCACAGGAAAACGCGCCATCGATAATATTCATCGACGAAATTGACTCTATCGCGCCAAAGAGGGAAGAAGTGTCCGGCGACGTGGAAAAGAGGATCGTGTCCCAACTGCTGACGCTGATGGATGGCATACAGTCAAGGGGCAAGCTTGTAGTAATTGGCGCGACGAACAGGCCAAACGCCATAGACCCGGCTCTTAGGCGCCCGGGAAGGTTTGACAGGGAAATAGAGATAGGAATACCTGACGAAAAGGGCAGGCTTGAGATACTGCAGATCCACACACGCGGAATGCCACTGACAGAGGACGTCAACTTGGAGTCAATCGCCAGAGTCACCCATGGCTTTGTGGGCGCGGACCTCGAGGCGTTGGGCAAGGAGGCGGCAATGCTTTCGCTCCGGAGGATACTGCCAGAAATAAGCATGCAGGAATCCAAGATCCCTGCAGAAGTACTCAACAAGATCAAGATAACTGATAAGGACTTTGAAGACGCGCTCAAGGACATCCAGCCTTCTGCGATGCGCGAAGTACAGATCCAGAGGCCAAACGTCAGGTGGGAAGATGTCGGCGGCTTGCAGCAAGTAAAAGAAGAGTTACAAGAAGCAATAGAGTGGCCGCTAAAGCACGGCAACTTGTTTGCGCAGGCAGATGTTCGGCCGCCAAAAGGCATCCTACTCTATGGGCCGCCGGGAACCGGCAAGACCATGATAGCCAAGGCAGTGGCTGCAACCTCTGAAGCCAATTTCATCAGCGTCAAAGGACCGGAGTTGCTGAGCAAGTGGGTTGGGGAATCTGAGAAAGGAGTCCGCGAAGTGTTCAGAAAGGCAAGGCAGGCCGCGCCGTGCGTCATATTCTTTGACGAGCTGGACTCGATAGCTCCAAGACGAGGTGGGTCCGAAGGCGATTCCAATGTGACAGAGCGAGTAATTAGCCAGATGCTGACAGAGATGGACGGATTAGAAGATCTGAAAGGTGTGGTAGTAATTGGTGCGACAAACAGACCTGACATCCTCGACGAGGCGCTGCTCCGCCCAGGGAGGTTTGACAGGATACTGGAAGTGCCGCCGCCAGACGCGCCGGCCAGAAAGGAGATAATAAAGATCCACATAAGGAAAAAGCCGCTTGACTCCTCTGTCAACCTAGACAGGCTGGTAGAGATGACTGACAGCATGACAGGCGCGGATATTGCAGCGGTAATCAATGCGGCAGCCATGACTGCGATCAAGGAGTATGTCGCCAACAAGGAAAAAGGCAAGCTGAAGGTGACTATGACCCACTTTGAAAAGGCGCTTGACAAAATCAAGAAAAAGAACAGAATGGTAGTCCGCGACGCCAGCCTTGCCTGATTATTTTGCGGCAAAAATAGAGTCGACGATGAACTTGATCGATACGCCTATCAGTACAAGCCCGAGGAGTCTCTGGAGCAGAACCTCTTTCACACTGTGTGACATCCTTGCCCCTATCTGGGCGCCGGCAAACGCCCCTGCCGAGAGCGCGGCGGCCTGTAGATAGTCAGGGTGGCCGAGGTAGGCGTGCGTGAACACGCCGGCAAGCGAGGTTATCAGGAGGGTCAGCTGCGAGGTGGGCACGGCGCGCTGCATCGTCATCCCAAGCACCAAGAGCATCGCCGGCACGAATATTATTCCGCCGCCTACCCCGAACAGGCTTGAGATTATGCCGGCCCCAAAGGTGATAGCAAACACTCCGCCGCGGACCAATGCCGATTTTTTTTGCTCTGTGCTTTCCTTGAGGATTGACTTTCTGTACAGCACGTAGATGCCTGTCAGCATCACGAGTATGCCAAAGTACAGCTTGAATGATTCTGGCGTGAGATAACCCGACAGGAACGCGCCGATGGCGGCGCCGGGGATCGAGAAGGCAGCCATCTCTAGCCCTAGTCGGTAGTCGATCCTCTTTTGCCGGCTGTACGCCATGGTGGACGACACACTTGTTGAGGTCACGGCGATGAGGCTGGTGCTTGCTATCTGGGTTGGTGGCAGACCCATGAACGTAAGGGCAGGGGCCATTATGATCCCGCCTCCTACTCCAATCATTGAACCCAGGGTTCCGGCCCCAAGGCCGATCGCGACGAGAATCGCTATCATTATGGTTGGATCAAGCAAGGACGCTGCATTCCCCTAGAGAACCAGTGTTATAACCGTGGAGGGTAAAAATCGTTTGCCACGGCTATTCTTTCCATGCAGAAGGCATGAGAGTAGTCGCTGTAAGGATGCAATACATACAGACGTTTTGATATCTGACAATTATAGAACCTTCATGCAAACTATTTCAGATAATACGGTAAATTGTTGTAATTGCAAGGCTAGCCCAGCAGAGGTATTTCATGTCGATGGCGAGTTTTGCGCAAATTGTTGGCAACTAGTCACAGAACCAATTGTGTCACCATAGGGCTGTAAAACAAAAGCTATTTTACAGCAAGATGTGAAGAATACGTGTGGACCCAAATGCAAAGCGATTTTTGCAGTTCCAGATAATGTGGATAGCTATCTCGCTTGGAATCAGCCTTGCGCTCTCTTTTCTACTCCCGTTCCCGCTAAATTTCATCGCGATGCTAGGCGTATTTCTTGGCATGAACTATTTCATGCGCAGGAGGCAAATGCGGATGATGGGCATGCGCGGTGGCGATTCGTTCTTTGGCGGCGGCCTTGGCGGTTCTTCGATGTTTGGCCAACAGGCTGTAGAGTACTACTGCATGAGCTGCGGGACAAAGCACAATCAACGCTCATGCCCGAACTGCGGCTCGAACATGAAAAGAATCGGCTGATGCATAGCCATACTTTAATATTGACAGAAGAGCCAGAATTATTTTGTATACTTGGACCCCGGACTGCAGCTTATGATAGAAATAGTAGTAGCTACAGGCATCGCCATGTTTGGCCTCTGGAAATTGAAAAAGCGGACGGACCAGAAGGACTTGAAGACCCAGGGAGCCGCATAATTTTATTGAACTTGCAAAAATAAAAATGAAGATCTCACATGCTCTGCACGGAGATATTCTTCCACGAGGTATGCGATTTTTCAGAGTAGGCCGCAAAACTCTTGCTTGAACTGTTGAGGAAGTACGAGCTTGTCCCGCTTCCCTTGTGACCGTCCCTGTCATAGTGTCCAGAGTC
>JAJPHX010000135.1 GCA_021325075.1 Nitrososphaeraceae archaeon
ATCGGCGACATCATATCTGGCACTCACAAATTATTGCAGACAGGCAAGGTTGTTTCGGGCTTTGGGCATTATGCGGGACTTGTCAAGCTCGGCTCAAGCATCATGGCGCTTCATTCTGACGGCGTCGGGACAAAAGTGTTGGTTGCACAGCTGATGAACCGGTTTGACACCGTTGGCATCGACTGTGTCGCAATGAACGTCAACGATATCATTTGTGTTGGCGCGCAGCCTGTCTGCTTTATTGATTATGTTGCTCTTAGGCAGCCAAACGAGCATTTGCTGGAAGAGATTGCGAAGGGGCTGGTGGTAGGCGCAAAACAATCACAGATGGCCATAGTCGGAGGCGAGACGGCTGTCCTGCCAGATGTAATAGCTGGGGATAATGAAAATGCGTTTGACCTTGCGGGGATGGTGATGGGTATTGTTAAGGGCAAGCCGATCCTTGGCAATGCGATAAAGCCCGGAGATGTCATTTTAGGAATCGAAAGTAGCGGGCTTCACTCTAACGGCTATACGCTTGCGCGTAAAGTGCTACTGTCAAAATATTCTGTGGATGACAATGCTGACCACCTTGTGCAGACTGTTGGTGAAGAATTATTGATTCCGACAAGAATCTATGTCAGGCCAGTAATGGAAATTCTAAAGAAAAAGATCAAGGTCCATGGCCTTGCTCATATTACGGGTGGCTCGTTTACAAAGTTGCCGCGTCTCAATAACAGAGTCAGATATGTCCTTGATGATTTGCCAACACCAACAGGCATTTTCAAGCAGATACAGATCGATGGCCAAATCGACACAAAGGAAATGTATCGTACGTTCAACATGGGCATCGGGCTCTGCGTAATTATTCCAAAGGCAAGCGCCGAGGACATCATTAGAACATTCAAGAAATACAAGATGCGATGCAAGCCGGTGGGCATGATAGAGAAAGGCAGCGGCGAAGTGGTTGTAAAGATAGACGGTAAGAAAGAAACGCTTTGATATACACCCACTTTCTTAGGCTGTTACAGAATGATAAAAGATTTGAGTTCTATTTGACTATATGGCCGTCTTTGTTCTTCTAACAAGCTTCGATAGTTTCTCTTCTGTTGCCAATGTAGCTTCAAGAGTCATTTCGGCAATCAGCTTCAATTCAGCCTTCTTTCGTTCCGAAAGGTTCTTCAAGATTAAACACCCTTTAGTCGGTCTTAAGCCCGTTTATACTTTTATGACAGTTCATAGTAAAGGGATTTTGCCTCAAGTGGACTGCTAAATAGTATCTGTATAACATTTCCCACGCGGACCAGTCTGATCGAAGTTGTTCCGATATCAAATTGCTTGGCTTCTATATCGTCACTCATTAATGCATATGGCAAGTCATGTACTTTTAAGGTATTCTTAGCCCTTGTTACTGGTAGACTAAAGCAAGTTGTAGGAAATAAAGACTTGACAGAAAAGGATATACAAAAATTAATATGCGTACAGCGGTAATTTTCCAAAATTGCTTTCTGTAGGGGCCGAAGACTATCAGCAGGCCTGCAAATCAATTGCCGAGCAGATTGAGAGCAGGAACCTACTGTCAGTCAGGCAGGTCCTCAAGGTTGTAAGGGACACATCTTCCACTTACCATTTGGCAACGATGCCAAAGAACGAGCACATTATCCAACATCTTCATGATAACAGATACAAGCGGCTCCTGATGGTCAAGCCAGCCAAGACCGCGTCAGGCGTGGCAGTGATCGCAGTGATGCCAAAGCCGTACGAGTGCCCGCATGGCAGATGCACTTATTGCCCCGGCGGGATTGAATTCAACACGCCTCTTAGTTATACAGGCACAGAGCCGGCGACGCGAGCCGCGCAAAAGTTCAGCTACGACCCATACCAGCAAGTGAGCTCCAAGATGGAGCAATTGCAAGCTAGGGGGCACGACATCGGCAAGACCGAGATCGTAATTGTCGGCGGCACGTTTCCATTCATGCCAGCCGACTATCAGCGCGGCTTTGCAAAGTCGTGCTATGACGCCCTCAATAGCTCTCAGTCATCAAGCTTAGAACAGGCCATAAAGACAAATGAAACCGCGGACAACCGCTGCGTTGGATTCACAGTTGAGACAAAGCCGGACTATTGTAAAGAGCCACACATCGACTTGATGATGGATCTTGGAGTGACAAGAGTAGAGATAGGCGTGCAATCGCTTCGAAATGAAGTCTACAAGCAGGTAAACAGAGGTCACACCCTTGATGACGTTATCGACGCTTTCAGAATTGCCCGCGATTCAGGCTACAAGATTGTCGCGCACATGATGCCGGGACTGCCCGGAAGTTCACCGGAAAAAGACATCGAGGATTTCAGGCGACTGTTTGAAGACGATGCATTCAAGCCTGACATGCTAAAGATTTACCCAACGCTTGTGCTAGAGCACACCGGCCTTTTCAAGATGCATGAAAGCGGCAAATATCGAGCCTATTCAGACGAGGATTTGGAAAATGTCATAGTCGAAGCGAAAAAGATCATCCCGCCATGGGTTCGCATCATGCGGGTGCAGCGTGAAATAGAGTCCAAAGACATTGTCGCCGGCCCAAAGAGCGGCAACCTCCGGCAGATTGTTCTTCAGAAATTAAGGCAACAAGGTTTCAAATGCAGGTGTATCCGATGCAGAGAGACTGGCCTTCAGAAAAAGTATCCCACTGAAGATGAAGTTACTTTGAAACGGACAGATTATTCCGCCTCTAACGGACGGGAGATATTCCTGTCATATGAAAGCAAAGATGGAGAAACGATCCTAGGGTTCCTGCGGTTGCGCAAGGTCGCCAAGCCACACAGGAGTGAACTTGCAAAGAATGCGATTGTGCGCGAGCTCCATGTATATGGGCAAGCAGTTGGCGTTGGTAAGAGGGAAAGCAATGATAGCTACCAGCATAGGGGATACGGTGCAAAGTTGCTCAAGGAGGCCGAGCGCATTGCAAAAGGTGAATTAGGGGTGGACAAGATTGCAATCATTAGCGCGGTTGGGACAAGGCAGTACTACAAGAAACTTGGGTACCACCAAGATGGCCCGTACGTGTCAAAGGTGTTGTAAATGGAAGAGGATAAAATAATTGGCAGGGGCACTTGGATAGACAAGGTAGCTGACACCCTTGTAAAGAGGGAGAAAAAACTAGGCCGCAAGCTGGACCTGATAAGAGTTGAAAGCGGCCTTGGCGCGTCAGGCATACCTCACATTGGCAGCATGGGAGATGCCGTGAGAGCTTATGGAATTGCGCTTGCTTTGCAGAACTTGGGTTACAAGTCAGAGCTTATTGCGTATTCAGATGACATGGACGGCTTGCGTAAGATTCCTGCAGGACTTCCAGATTGGCTAAAGGATCATATTGCCCGGCCGGTGTCGAGCATTCCCGACCCATTTGGTAATTGCCATGCTTCGTACGGTGCACACATGAGCAGCCTGCTCTTGGAGGGCCTTGACAAGACGGGCATAAATTACCGGTTCCAGAGCGGCCGCGACGCGTACAGACAGGGGCTGCTCGTCAACCAGATCGACATTTTATTGAGGAACAGCAGCAGACTGGGAAAAAAGATTGCCGAATTTGTGGGGCAGGACAAGTACACAGAAGTGCTGCCGTATTTCCCGGTCTGCCAGAACTGTGGCAGGCTCTACACAGCTGCCGCGCAAAAGTACTTACCTGATGAAAAAAAAATCGTATATGTATGCAAAGGCGGCACGATAGGCAAGGCAGAAGTAAAAGGCTGCGGGCATCAAGGCGAGGCAGACATTACAAAAGGAGAAGGCAAATTGCCATGGAAAGTGGAATTTGCAGCGCGGTGGCAGGCGTTTGACATCAGGTTTGAGGCGTACGGCAAGGACATCATGGACTCAGTGCGCGTCAACGACTGGGTAGCGGACGAGATCCTCGGCTATTCGCATCCGCTGCACGTAAAGTATGAAATGTTCCTTGACAAATCTGGTAAAAAGATAAGCAAGTCCGCCGGCAACGTGCTGACTCCACAGATGTGGCTGCGATATGGCAGCCCTGAATCGATACTGTTGTTGCTGTTCAAGAGGATCACCGGCACCCGCCATGTTGGGCTGGACGACGTGCTGCCTCTGATGGATGAATATGACAGTATCGAGGATGTCTATTTCGGCAAGGTTAAAGAGAGCAATCCAGCAAAACTGAGCAAGACCAAGGGGCTCTACGAATACATACACAAGCTAGAGCCGCCAAAGCAGCCAGGACCCCATGTGGCGTACAGGGTAATGGCGCAGCAGGCATCACTATTCCCGCCCGGCGAGGACAGGCTAGAGAAAGTGCTTGCCCGGCTCGTGAAGTATGGCATGGTCAAGGAAAAAAGTGACGCGATGATGCAGAAAATTAGACTTGCTTCAAACTGGGCCGATGACATGATGCAGGAAGAGAAGTTTGAAGTGCAGCTGTCAGATGTTCAGAGAAAAGCTGTCGATGAGCTACTCGAAGCTATTGAACCATTCAGAGGAATGGAGGACACGCAGGAAAATGCTAAGGGCCTTCAGTCAAAGGTGTTTGACATTGCAAGGAACAACAACATCGAGCCAAAAGAGTTCTTTACGTTACTGTACAGAATGTTTCTTAATTCAGATAAGGGCCCGAGAATTGGCAACTACTTCCTTGACTTGGGTGTAAATAGGGTAACTATCGTGCTTCGGCGATACCGGTAGATCTGAAGTTCGATTCAAACACAAAGGATTGGCGTAGTTTCCTTTGGCTATCTCTTGCAATCCTATAATAGTTCGATTCAAGACTGTATTGAAATACATCAGTTGAAAAACTTGGTATACAGAATCGTCAGTTAATCAATTTAATCAGCTCGGTTCTTATTTTATCAAAAACATCTTGGCTTAGCTGACCATAGGTTTTTACAACCAAGTCTTGTTCAAGGTTGAAAATCTTGTCAACCTTTGCAACACTAGAAGTGGTAAGGCTTCCTGTTGTCATCTCCTTGCTCGACACGGGAACAGTATGATCTCGTATGTTGGGATTTGTTGTCAGTGGAACAGCAATGAAATCTTTGAATTTTCTATTGTAGGTGTCGTTAGACATAACTATGACAGGCCTATACTTGGATTGCCTAAGGTTGGAAAATGGATAAGGAACTAGAACAATATCCTTTTGCGATACCAAATTTTCTTTAGGCATATTTGATTCTCTTATTTTCTTTTGTCAGGAGTAACAGGTGCATCCTTGTTCCAGACTTCATCGTATTGGTTATCCCAGATACTCCTTAGCGAATGTTCTGCGAATTCTTTAACATCTTTAAATTCCTCGTCTAGTAGCAAAGCTATTTTTTCAGATTTCTCCAATACAATTTTGCTATCTCTTACCAGCATAATTAGATTGTCTCCCTTCTTGATTTTCATATTCTTACGAATATCTTTAGGGATAGATACCTGACCCTTATCTGATACCTTTATGGTTCTAATCTCAATAACAGGTGCCATACCGACATAGTAAGAATATTCTTACTAATAAGGATAGCGTACATATTGTAGTTCTCCTGTCTTTCTATTCAAACTGGAATAGTTGCTGCCAGCAACCATATGCAGCTAGAAAAGATCAACATTATGAATCTAAAACCGAGCAATGGAAGACATTGCCAAGAGAGATTCAGTACGGAATGCTTAGCACTGCTCTTTCCTATCTAGAAAGGTCAAACAAGTTAACCCAAAACAGAGATGGCTCAATAGCTTGAATATTCATAGAAGGTGAAAGAGCAAAAAATCTCTGGAAGAATCAACAAGGTACTAAGCAAAGTATTCTGTTGTAGAGCCTATGATCACTTTCAACAACTGTTTAATGAAAGGATTCATATTTTATATTTATATATGCGTTTCCAGTGGAAGCAGATAACTCATGGACAAACATGATCTGGAGCGGATAACTGTCGAAGTAGAAAATGAGAACACGCTATTTGCAGACAAGTCCTATCTTGACAGTCTAAAGTCTACCTCAAGGATCATTGGGCGGCAGGATAAAGCAAAAGAGCTTGCAAGATTTCTTCTTGGATACAAGAAAGATCATGTAGTGCCGTTCATCTCGGCTTACGGTCGAAGTGGCTCTGGCAAATCGACTGTCATTAAGTATGTCCTAGAAAATATTGATCCTGAAAACATACTTTATAAATTTGTAAACCTTAGAAAGGCCAAAACTGTCTTTGGCTGCGCTAACCTTATTCTAAATGAATTTGGTCTGCCGCCACTAAAAAGTGCTCAAGGAATAAATGCTGCAATAGAGCAAATAGCTAACGCGATTGAATCATCGTTCGCTACTGCAAAGAGGCACAGGCTCTTTGTATTGGTGCTAGACGAGTTTGATGTTTTATTTTACGACAAACGCACAAGTCCATCAGATTTTATTTACAAACTTTTGGTAATGCAGGAAAAGCTGCGGCAAGACGGCAATTTGGTCTGCATCGTAGCTATTTCAAATAATGTCATGTCAGATTATGAAGTAGACGACAGAGTCAGGTCACGCATCGGATCTTCTTCTGAGGTCTTTTTTGGACCTTATGGGAAAAATGAGGTATTGGAAATACTAAAAGATAGGGCAGAAATTGCATTTGCAGAAAAAGTTGATTCTGCAATTATTGAATACTGTGCTGAACAGAGCTCAGAAGAACACGGTGATGCGAGACGTGCTATAGATTTGCTAAGAGTGGCGGCAGAAATTGCAGGTACGAAAGGAGAGAAGCTGGCCAAGAATCATGTTGATTTGGCGGCACAACAGTTGCAGAAGGACAGAATCAGTATAGTACTATCGAATTCTTCTTACCATCTAAAGGTAGCGTGTGCTGCCCTAGCAC
>JAJPHX010000183.1 GCA_021325075.1 Nitrososphaeraceae archaeon
TCAGGCGCAACGTCGATTGCCCAAGGCACCTCAAGGTTCTCTGCCAGCACCTGCACCCCTGAATTGGTGCCGTTGCCTGCCTTCTGAGTCGGCTCTGGTATCGGAAGGATGGTCCTAGAGGGAGTCACAAAATAAGTTGCCACAGAAGCCACGATCACCGCGGCTACAGCCACCAACACCAGCCGCCGCTCCTTGTCCATTATGGACTCTTGGCTATGGTTGCATTATTATGCTATGCTGTCGCCACGTCGGCCCAAGCAAAGTGGGGAAGCACCTTCCTGCCAAATTCCGTGATAAATTTTGCTTCATCGGGGCTGGTGCTGTGCACATAGACTCTGCTAAAGCCTTCCTTGAAGTACTCTTCGATTGGCTTGATGCATTCCTCTATCGACGTGGTTATCTGAGTCGACTCTTTGAGCTTTTCATCTGGTACTTCCTTCAACGCTTTCTGTTGAAGCTCCCGAGGGTCGCTTATCGTCGAGTTGAACACTCCATCAATCAGAGTCGCCCTCCAGAACTTGGTTGACTCAAAGGCACTATCATAGTCCTCAGAGAACGACACCTTGTATTCGGCAATCTTGGCAAGCCTTGCCGGGTCCTTTCCGTTCTCCTGCGCGGCCTTGTCAAAGGCCCTGAAAATCTTGGCTACCTTATCCGGCTTTAGAAACGTGATCAAGCCGTCACAGTGATTGCCGGCAATTCTGGCCGAATGCTCGCCGGCTGTCGCCATGTAAAGCGGGATACTGCCAGCAGGCGGAGTGTAGAGTTTTGCATTTCTGATGTTATAGTTTTTGCCACTAAAATTCACAAACTCGCCTGACCAAAGCTGCTCTATAATCTCGATAGCTTCCCTTGTCCTTTCCAGCCTCTCACCAGCCCGCGGCCAGTCAAACCCAAGCGGCATTTCATTCATTGCCTCCCCCGAGCCGACTCCGAGGGCAATCCTGCAAGGATACAAAACATCAAGTGAAGCGAACGCTTGAGCAATAATTGCTGGATGGTACCGGTAGACTGGCGCAGTGACGCCTGTCATAAAGTGCATCTTTTTTGTACGCTCTGCCGCAGCGGCAATCCATATCCAAGTAAAATTGCCATAGCCATTGTCATGCCACCAAGGATGAAAGTGGTCGCTTGTGCCGGTAGTTTGAAAGCCAGCACGTTCTGCTTCTATAACAGAATCAAGTAATTTCTGCATCGAATACTGCTCTTGAGCAGCCCAGTATCCTACTTTCACAACCCTAATTGCCACGCTTTTGGCAAAAAGCCTTTGCAACAATAGTTATGCAATATCTTTCATGGTTAGCGAAAGAGACTCCTCAAGAAAGAAAAGCAATTCAATTTTAGAGCAATCAAGTTTACAGCCAAATGCGTCGCCGTTTTATTTTCCTAATGGTTGTCAATATGCCAAGTTTTTAATCAAAAGACTGGATTTGGCGATCTGATAGAAATCTGGGTTTGAACAGCATAAACTGATAGCGGGAAATGCAGATGCATTAGACACTTCTGTAATCTAGTAATTAAATAGAATTTGCCTCAAGGCTCGTTGAGTTGTATCAATGGAATATATTTCAAAACCATTTGCTTTAGCTGATTGGGAGTTATTGGTTTTTGCAAACATTCTGCAACATTGATCTCTTGTGGAATCGCGATGTCTTTCATGCTGAAGGCCGACATTAGTATTAGGCTGACAGTTGGATTAATTTTTCTTACTTGGCTAGCAAAGTCCACTCCAGACATCTTGGGCATCCGGATGTCTGAAATAACTAGTCCGTACCTCTCGATATTTGCTTCCAGATGTTCAAGTGCCGCAAATGGATCAGTAAACGCAAATGCAGAGTATCCTGCAAGCTCAAGCGATTTTCTAAAGATATAAACTATGTCAGATTCGTCATCTAAAATCATTACTGCCTTTGTTGGGGTGATAACCGATTTGTCAGTCAAGCTGGCCTAGACTATTCGGAATTACCTGCCTATAATATACTACGATATATAGTTCTAGAAGATGCATGAAACTTTCTGAATGTTTAATAAATCGAAACGCAGCAAATGAAATGAATTTGCAACGATTAGCTAGCGTACTGCTTGTCGACGACGACAGTGATATTACAAGAATCTTTAAAAAAGCATTGGAAAATGAAGGCTACAGAGTGGGCGCATTTTCTGACCCCGTAGAAGCCTTGAATCAATACAGGTCCGCCCCGACAATGTACGACCTTGTCTTGACAGACATTAAAATGCAAAAAATGTCGGGCATTGAGCTGGCCAGACAATTAAAGACCCTTAATCCGAGAACCAAGGTGTTATTTACTACTGCCTTTGAAGTGACTAGAAACCAGATCGAAGAAGAAATATTCCCACTGCTCTCAAATGAAGGCCTAATTTACCCGGGGAAAGCCAAAAGAGAATCTGCTATTATTATTCCAAAACCCGCAAAGCTAGAGAAGGTTCTTGCTGCCGTAAAAGAAGTATTATCTGACTATTCTAGCCTTAGTGAACCATCAGATTTCGAACACTTTGTGATATTGTATTCAGAAGACAAAGAAAGCTCCAGCTCAAACTACAACGAAGTGATCTCTGAATATATCAACAACGGTCTGGCGAAAAACCAGCTCTGTATTTATACATACATCGAAGAAAACATAGAATCTGCGATGGCCGACCTTTCTAGAAAGATTACAAATTATGAAGAAAACGTGCGAAAAGGAAACCTAATTTTAGTCGATTTCAAGCCATTTTGTGAGGCAGCAAAAGCGAATAACCTAAAACCTTTCCAAGATCTTATGCAGTTTGTGAGCGAAAAAAATCGGAATAGGGAAGACCAGCATGTAAGAATAGTTGGTCGCGCAGCAGGCTGGCTGTATGAGAACAAGTATTTTGAGCAATGCCTTGCACTTGAGCGGTGGTGGCACACAAAGCCTTTCACTGGCTCTCTTGTATGCCCGTACAAGATGTCTCTCTTTGAACACAAGCAATTCTTTGAACATCAGGACTCACTATTCGTTAGACATGATACAATACTCCGGATATGAGAAGGAGCAAACGAGGGAACTTTCAGATCTTACTTTCAGATCTTATATAATAATTTTTCTTGTTATTTTAAATATAACAATTAACGGAAGTGACTATAATTGGACTTACCTCTTGGCGCCGAAAAAACAGACGTACTGTACGGCGCCGAGAATACAACTCGCGCCGTTATCACGTTTTTTAAAAATGCAAGGACAGTAAGTGCCTGCGCTGACTCTATATCACCGTCCGTCGCAATGGGGGTTGACTCTATAAAAAAATGCTATGAAGACCTTAAGAGCAGAAATGCTAAGGTCAGGTGGATTACAGATATTACAAAAGACAATCTCCGCTATTGCAGGGCTCTCATGCATTATGCAGAAGTTCGCCATTTAGATGGAGTTAAGGGAAATTTTGGAGTTAGTGACAACGCGTATATAGCCACGTCCACCGTCATTCACGCCCAGCCCGTTCCCGAACTTATCTACAGTACTGCCAGAAGCGTTGTTGAGCAGAACAGATACGTCTTTGATACTCTATGGAACAAGGCTATCCCGGCTGACGACAGGATAAATGAAATTGAACTAGGAATGCTGCGTCCCGAGACAGTGGCAGTAAAGGACCCGATGGAGATTCTTCATAGGACCATGAATATGGTTAGCCAATCAAAGGAATATTCGGTATGTTCCAATTCCAATGGTCTTCTTTATGCTCACAATTATTCTCTTCAAGCTTTCAAAACCATTCTGCAACTCCATGCTAGCGGCAAACACAAGGGCATTAGATGGATAACTAATATTGAAAATAGTCAGGATGAAAAGCTGCTACAGATCATCAGGACTTTTATCAATCTTGGAATGCAGATACGGCATATTAGCACAATTCCGCTGATGAGCTTTGGCGTTTCGGATAAGGAAATTGGCCTCACAGTTGAAAGTTTGCAAGGCGGAGCGCTAAACGCGAGTGCAATATTCAGCAGCGAGCGAGCATTTATTGCACAATTTGCCACTATTTTTGAAGAACTTTGGAACCGGGGCGTCGACGCAGAAGTCAGGATGAAAGAGATTGAAAGTGAGTCTGGGATGTTTATTGATGTTATACAGAGTCCATTGGAAATACAGGATAGATATCACAAATTGGCACTGTCTGCAAAGCAGCAAATTTTACTCTTCCTTCCAACTACTACGGCGTACAAAAGGGAGGAAAAAATTGGAATTTTTCAATCATTACAGGAAGCCGCAAAGCGCGGCGTAGAAATCAGAATATTGCTGCCTGTCCGTGAAGAAATCGATGAACAAATACAAGAAAAGATAAGGACAATGCAAGGTTTTGAAATTAGAAAAGTCAAAACCACTGGCAGAACTGAAACTCGATCAAAGATCTTGATTATGGATAGAAAACAATACCTCATGGTTGAACTTAAAGATGATTCAAAAGAAACATTTGTCGAAGCCGTAGGCTCGGCAATATACTCGAATAGCAAGTCAACTGTCTTGTCATATGTTACCATGTTTGATAGCCTTTGGGCACAATCTGAGCTATATGAAAAACTAAATGTCCACGACCGGATGCAAAGGGAGTTTATCAATATTGCAGCGCATGAGCTAAGAACTCCAGCTCAGTCGATACTTGGCTATTCAGAACTGCTACAAAATGAACTTGATACCGCGGAAGCCGTGGACATGCTTAAAGCTCTTTCCAGGAATGCCTACCGCCTGCAGGGACTCATTAATGACGTACTTGATGTTGCAAGAATCGAAGGCAAAACTCTGACGCTCCAGAAGACGGATTTGAGAGTGAACGAGATTATTGAAGAGGCTATTTCGGATGCGGAAAACCAAGCTAAAGCTAGCGGTAAGGTGAAAGTGATATACCGGGCAAATAACGCCGCAGATTCTGACGTTAAGATTAATGCGGATAAAGATAGAGTCCTCCAAGTACTTTCAAACATAATCAGTAATGCACTCAAATTCACCGAGGAAGGGACAATCGAGCTAATCACCGAAAGACAAGATCAATATGTTGTAATCAAAGTGAAAGACTCTGGAAGCGGAATAGATCCGGCTATTTTTCCAAAACTCTTTGAAAAGTTCGCTAGCAAATCAAACAAGGGAACCGGCCTAGGCCTTTTCATTTCAAGGAACATTGTCGAGGAGCACGGAGGAAGGATTTGGGCTGAAAACAATGCTGACGGCAAGGGTGCAACATTTACGTTCACATTGCCTACAAAAAATGACTAAAAGTTTGGACAATTGTACCAATTACATCAAGGTTTGCAATTGTCACTTGAGATGCGGCTATTTCGACACAAATTGTTTGAAAATCATTCACTAGGCTCTGTAGATTTGCCAGTTCAGGTAATAGCATCATGGATTTGATGTCATTGATAAGGCTGTTTTATTCCCGAGAGTGACTTATTTTATTAAAGTAACAAATGCAAAAAGTTAATACAGTTTAAGACCAAGTTTTCTATTAGGAATTATGAAAATCTCTGAAATAATGGTGACAAATGTCTTTTCCCTCACTGCCGAGGACACTGTTGCAAAGGCGTTCAATCTCATGGTGGACAAGTCAATCAACCAAGTGCCGGTGGTTGACCAAAGCGGCAAGTACGTCGGCATGATATTTGCCAAGCAGCTTATCAATTCAACCGCCCAACCCAGTTCAAAGCTGAAAAGCTATATTGTAAATACGTCATCCCTGAGCCCTGACACTGACGTTGAAAAGGCGGCTCAGCTAGTGATTGGAAGCGGCAATCGTGCTTTGCCAGTAGTAGAAAGCGGCAAACTCGTCGGCATTGTCAGCGAAACCGACCTCGTAATGACTGCCGACTTTGGCCATGCCATAGTAGACGAGGTAATGTCTGGCGCGATCGTGATTGAAGAGGACACGATGCTTGCCGACGCGCTGTCAAAGATGCGGAGGTACAATATTTCAAGGCTACCAGTCATTAACGGAAAGGGGCTGCTTCGCGGGTCGCTCAATATCCTTGACGTAGGCAAGATAATCACCACGCCGAGAGAACGCACAAGCAAGTCAGCAGCAATAAGCGGCTCGACTGCTGGCATCAAAGATGTCAAAGTAAGGGACCTTATGAGGAGAGCGATATCTGCCGAGCGGGGAACAAAACTAAACGCGTTGACGGAGAATTTCAGGCGCAATGAGGAAGTTGTCATTGTGGGTGACGGTAGGCCAATGGGAATAGTCACTCCAAAAGACGCGCTAGAGCTTGCTCTGCCAAGGAAAAGTGATGCAGCAATAATACACATGGCGCATCTTGAAGATGGGCAGGACAGAACAGAGATCCAAGAGCAGATGGAACGCTTTTTGAAAAAGATCCAGGGCAAGCTAGGCGACGTGCGGTCTATCGTCGTGTATGCGGACAAGCACAAAACAAGGAAATATTCGCTACGTACCCGGGTCATCACTTCAAGGGGCGTGATAGATGCAAAGGCAGTTGGCTACGACCCGATAAGCGCGTCAAAGGAGCTTGTGGCAAAGCTTGACCGGCGAATAAAGTCGGAGCACAGCCAGATGGTAAAGGGCAGGCAGCACAGAGAGTCTGCCAGAAGGGCATAAAAGTATGGCGCGGATGAGGAGATTTGAACTCCTGATCGCCCGAAGGCGAATCGGCTTACCGGCCGGTTAGACTCAAGGCCGACGCA
>JAJPHX010000039.1 GCA_021325075.1 Nitrososphaeraceae archaeon
CCCCCGACGGTCGGTATTCCAATGCAGTTACCATAGTCGGCGATACCCTTGACGACGTTTTTGAACAGCCACTTTGACTTTGACGCGGCCTTGTTCTTGCCGGTGATCGGCGCAAACCGCAGCGCGTCAAGGACTGCAATCGGGCGCGTGCCCATCGACATGATGTCGCGTATGACGCCGCCAACTCCGGTGGCAGCACCACCGAAGGGCTCGACTGCTGATGGGTGGTTGTGGCTTTCGATGTGGACCGTCAGGACGTAGCCGTCGCCAACGTCAAGGACGCCGGCATCGTAGCCGGGGCCGACTACTACGCGCTTGCCCTTTGTTGGGAGAAGGCGCAGGTATTTTTTAGACGACTTGTACGAGCAGTGCTCCGACCACTCGGCGCCCACGATGTCCTGCTCGACTTCGTTTGCTTTTCTCTTCAGTTTTTCTTCGAGGTACTGCAGTTCCTGCTTTGTAAGGACGCCCATTCTATGCTACCGCCTTTTGCTTCAGATTTGCCACAAGCGAGCGGAAGATCGTGATCGCGTCGTTGTTGGAATTGTCGGCGACAAGTATGCTTTCGCTTGCCCTTTCTGGGTGCGGCATCATGCCCATGACGTTTCCTTCCTCGTTGCATATCGCGGCAATAAGGTCAGTCGAGCCGTTAGGGTCGTCGTTGGAATACTGTAACACTATCTGGTTATTTTTCTTCAAGTCCTTCAAAATCTTGCTGTCGGCGACATAGCGACCTTCGCCGTGCGCCACCGGGATGCCAAAAGTCTGCTTGCTTGCAAACTGGCTTGTAAACGGAGTTTTATTGTTCCTTACCTGCACCTTTGTCCACCGGCAGACAAAGCGGAGCGAGTCGTTCATCATGAGAGCGCCGGGCAAAAGCCCTGACTCGACCAAGATTTGAAAGCCGTTGCAGATCCCAAGTACCGGCATGCCGGCCTTTGCCATCCGCTTTATTTCCTGCACTATCGGGCTGTGGGCCGCGATAATGCCGGCGCGCAACCGGTCACCAAAGGCAAACCCGCCTGGGACTATCATGGCGTCGTAGCCTGTTATGCGGTCTTTGGTGTGCCAGATAAAGTCGGCCTGGACGCCGATTACGTTATTTAGAACGTGGTGAACGTCGCGATCGCAATTGCTTCCGGGGAAAACGGCAATCCCGATCTTGGCCATCTTTTGAGGAAAACTTGACCGAGCTCGTATTAATATCTTCGTGATTGCGAATTTCGCACCACTACATAGTTACAATGATTTTACATCGCATTGTTTTTATCTTTGGCTGGCTCTTGGAAGATGGCGCATGGCAGCAAGCGTGGTCCGCGACATCATGACAAAGGAGATAGTCACGATAGACGGCGACAAGTCGGCACTAGAAGCTGCAAAGCTGATGGCTGAAAAAGGCATCAGCTCGCTATTTGTGATGAAGGACGGTCAGCCTGTCGGCATCGTGACAGAGCGGGACTTTATCAAAAAGATTTGCGCCAGAGAGCTCCAGATATCGCAGGTGAAAATCGCGGAGATAATGTCCAAAATACTGACTACTGCCGACCCGGAGATGCCAATCGAGGTCGCGGTGCAGAGGATGATAAACCACAAGATACGCCGGCTCCCGATAATGGAGGGCGGCAAGATTGTAGGCATTATCACGGTGACAGACCTTGCAAAGCACCTGAGGACTACTTTATTGCTTGAAGGGACGCTGTCGGATTCGGACAGCTTTGACAACATGCTTGCGACTATGGATCACGACAAGCACTAGTCAAAATGCTCTACAAAAACGATCTCTAAAGTTCCGCCGCAGAGCATGCATCTCTCTGCCTTCATCTGGTGCTCCAGGCCGCAGGATTCGCATTTCTTCCACTGCGTTCTGACCTTCATAACTTGTCAGACACTTGTACCGTGCAGTTGCTGACGACAGGGTTGAATATCCGCAATTCTTCGCAGAGTTTTTTCACAGTCGTCTCTGCCTCCTTTTCAGACTTGTCCGTGACGGCCATCTTGAGCATCTTGGCAGACCTGACAGACTGGACGCTTGAATATCCACCCTTTACCACAAGGTCGCGGTGTATGGTCTCGCCTTCAGGGTCGTTGATGTAAGGCTTGTTCTCGATTACCACCTGCACGATGTACTTTGCCAACGGGTTTTCGGATGCGGATTGCAGCTTAAATACGTTCCAGATTTGCCGAAAGTATTAATTATGTTCACCTAAAAAGTCATGGTCGTGGTCACGTAGCTCAGCCTGGCCAGAGCGGCTGACTTGTAAACTTGTGTCCGTCAAGAAATCAGCAGGTCGTGGGTCCAAATCCCACCGTGACCTCTTAATTAAAATCCAAGTCATGCTTCACGTAAGCCAGTGGAAATCGGCAGCCCTGCTTACCAAGGAGAGGTATCCTGCAGCTGGCAGGAAATAGAGTCTCTGGTAAAAGAGCTCGCCTTGCAGATTAGGAAATCTGGAAAAAAGTATGACTGCATCTTGGGCATCACCAACGGCGGAATCATTCCGACAAAGCTACTGTCACGCGAATTAACCATTGACGCAATACAGTTCATACCGGTGCGCAACAAGGCGATAATCAAGGATGAAATGCCCACCCTGCACGAGAACAAGCGATATCTCGTCATTGACGACATTTATGACACTGGCGACACGTATCGCAAGGTGAAAGATGCCCTGCAGGGCTTTACTTGCGACTTTTACTTTTGCATGAGCAGACGCGATCAAGACGCCGGGCTATCTCCAAAAGTGCTGAACCATGACAAGTGGATCGTTTTCCCTTGGGAATAGATCGTATTCAAAATTACTTCTTTTATACCACAATAACGTCATGTCAGCAAACGAATAATGGAATAGGGTTGGTACGCTGTTTTGCTGCTCCTTTAATTTTGCATAACGTTTTTTCCAATTATGCATTTCCACGCTCAAATTATGCAAAAACTCGTGCTCAGTTTTTGGCACTATGCAAAATTCATGCTCAGAGTTCTTTGTACTTGCGCCTCCGAATGCACAATAAAGAGGTGACAACAGCAGGGCTAGTTCTCCCGCCATATCGCCTTTGTCTTTGCCAGCATGACAAACCCAACAAGGTACGCCAATAGCACCGCAAAGCCAAAGCCAAGCGACCACTCTTGCGGCACTTTTTCGCCCATGATGCTCTGGAGTATGAGCGACGCATGTGTAGTTGGGATGGCGTACGCCAGCGGTTGCAGAACTTCAGGCACCCTGTCTATCCTGTAGAACACCGGCGGAAGCACCGCAAGGATCACGTTCACGAACGAGATCACCTGGGTCGCGTTGCGCATGTGGAGCATGTGCGACGACAGAAAGAACCCCATCGCTGACATGGAGCCCCAGATAAGAAGGATCGTTGCGGCAAGAAGCGGTATGCTCAGTACCGATCCGCCGTAGAATATGACTAGAGCTGCAAGCACGACGAGCGCGGGGAGGCCAAAGAGGAGCTCCGAAAGCGCGAGGCCCATCATGTAGGTCAGCGGCGACACGGGTGACGAGACAAAGACATCTTGCACCTTATACTCTGTCTTGTAAAAGGAAATGTCCTGACCAAGCGCCAGGCCATAGCCGACGAGCGCCATAACAAGGCTGCCTGCCACTGCAAAGTTGACGTACTGGCCGTTGCTCACAACAAAGAGCACGAACAGGAGCGAGAACGGGCTTATAGCGGTGAACACCAGCGACATCGGGTTTCGTCTGAGCCAGAGGATGCCGGTCATGTACGCTATCAAAAACGCCTGCCGGACTGGAAGCATCATGTTATTTCCTGACATCAGGTTCATCTCCAATGCCGTCCCCAACAAGGTGCACAAACACGTCATCAAGGGTCACGGGCGAAACAGTGAACGGCAGGTTGTTCCTTATCGCAAGCTCTGACAGGTCCCTTGCCGCGGACTCGAAAGTGAATACGCGCAGCGTGCCGGCGCCGGTGTCAACCACCGAACCAAAAGACTTCAGGGCGTTGGTGTCAAGCCCATCCCTTGCAATGTCGACTCTGATGTTCTGCGGTATCACCCTGCGCAGGTCCTGGATCGTGCCATGCGCGATTATCATCCCCCTGTCAATTATCACGATATAGTCGGACAGCATCTCTGCCTCGTCCATGTAGTGAGTCGTCAAGAGTATCGAGCCGCCCTTGCCCTTCCAGTCCTTGATTGCCGCCCACACCTGCCTCCGCGATACCGGATCAAGCCCGATGGTCGGCTCGTCAAGGAACAAGAGCTTCGCCTCAGTAGCCATCGCCATAGCAACCAAGATTTTCTGCTTCATGCCGCCTGACAGGTTCATTGCCGGCCTGTCGCGGGCTTCGTAGAGCTCTAGCCTGCGCAAGATGTCGGCAGTCTTGTCGTGCGCCGCCTGCTTGCTCTCTCCTCTTATTTGCAGCCAGTTGTAGACATGATCCCAGGGAGTCAGTGCCCGTAGAGGTCGGCCTTCCTGCGGCACGATGCAGACAAGGTCGCGCACTTCCTTTGCCTGCCTGATCGCGTCGTAGCCAAGGACGCGTATTTCGCCGGCGGTGGGCATTAGCTGGGTAGCGCACATGCGCACAAAGGTCGTCTTGCCGGCGCCGTTCCTGCCAAGGAGGGTAAAGACAGTACCAGACTCTACTTTTAATGAGACGTCCTTGAGGGCAGCCTGGCGGGCACCCTTGTACACCTTGGTCACCCCTGCCGCATCTATGGCAAGCACAGATAGTGAAATGCAAACCTCTAATGTAGACTTTTGGCTATATCAGAGAACCTGCAGCCTATCGCAGCCCTTCTGAAACTTTGTGCAGC
>JAJPHX010000112.1 GCA_021325075.1 Nitrososphaeraceae archaeon
GGAGGCGGGGGATCCATCACTTGCGCGACCTGAGTGTTCCTCAGGTCTTTGTCGTCCTTTTCAACCATTATCTTCGCAAGGCCATCCTCAGTCAATATGCCGACAACTCTTGACGAATCAAAGACCGGGAGCTGGCTGATCGAATTGTTCCTCATGACGTCTATCGCGTTATGGAGCTTTTCATCCTTTTGCACGGATATCGGCTGGCGGCTGCAAATGTCTCCTGCCTTCATCGAGGTTTTGCCCTCAAGCGAGCCGAGAATCTCAAAGATCTTTCTTGCTGTCTCGTAGCTTGGCTTGCACCTGCCTGACTCGATCTGGTTTATCATTGAAGTGCTGATGCCGGCAAGCGAGGCCAGCTTTCTTTGCGTTATTCCAAGCCGGATCCGGGCCTGCTTGATGTACTCGAGCCTTGGCAGCATCCTTAGGCTTTTCTCATTTCCGGTACTTATAGGCTTGCGGGTGCGATGAGAATTTGATAGCCTTATATTATGTGCGAGCGATTTTTTTCTTGTTACAGTATAATGGTAAATGACGGCGGCAGCAAGTGGGACTCAGTCAAGCGGTACAAGCTGACAAAGATGATAAACGAACTGTCAAGTATATCCGGCCACGGGACCGAGCTTGTCACGGTCTATATCCCGCCAAAGCGCCCGCTCTTTGATGTCATATCGCAACTGCGAAACGAGGCAGGAACAGCTTCAAACATAAAGTCGGATCTGACAAGAGGCCACGTGCAGGACGCCCTGAGCACCACGATGGAATACCTGAAAAAGTACAAGACCACGCCTGATAACGGGCTGGTGATATTTTGCGGCGCGATTCCAAACGATAAAGGCATTGGCAAAGAGAAGATAGAGATCTATCCTGTCGATCCGCCAAAGCCAGTGCAGATCAGCCTGTATCGGTGCGACGACCACTTTTGGACAGACCACCTGAAGGACATGCTAAAGGATGACAAGACAATTGGCATTCTGGCGATAGACACGCAGGAGGCCGGAATCGGCATACTGACTGGCAACCAGGCAAAGACCATCGATTCGCTTACATCCGGTGTTGCTGGCAAGCACAGACAGGGTGGACAGTCTGCAAGGAGGTTTGAGCGACTGAGAGAAAATGAGCTGAACGAGTACTACCACAGGGTCGCGGACCACGCCAAGCAGGTCTTTATCGATGAATACAACGTGAAAGGGATAATCGTTGGAGGCCCGGGGCCCACCAAGGAGAACTTTATGAGGGAAGAGTACCTCGACTATCGACTTCAAAAGGGCGTGATAGCAACTCTGGATACCTCGTACTCTGGAGAGGAAGGCGTGCGGGAAATCTTGGACAAGGCTCAGAAGGATGGCATACTGACAGAGTACCGGCTGATGGAAGAAAAGCAGATACTGAAAAAGTTCATGGGCGAAGTTCATTCAAGCAAAGGACTTGGGATATACGGAATCCATGACGTGGTCGCGGCAGCCCAGAAAGGAATGGCAGACATGGTGATAGTAACAGACGACATTTCTTATGTAAAGTTGGCGTTCAAGTGCAAGGCGTGCAAGAACGTGCAGGAGAAAATAGTTCCAAGGTCGGAGATCATTTCGACAAAGCAGCAGTACCAATCAAAGCCCTGCCCATCCTGCAAAGCAACCGATTTTGAAGTGACTGAGCAGGATATCGTGGATTATCTGGAAGAATTGACCACGATGACTGGAACCAGGCTGGAAGTGATTTCAGGAAGCACGGAAGAAGGAGCGCAACTGGCAAGCCTTGGCAGGTTGGGCGCGACTTTGCGCTACAAGCCTATGTAACGCATGTGCACTCGTCAATGTTCTTGAAGCATCCTGTGCACACGACAAACGTATTGCACCCTGTTGGTGTACACGCTTCAAACGTCTTTACGTCTTTGCCGCAGGTGCATTTCTGCATAAAGGTTCTGCAGCCAGGAAACAATATCTAGCTTGCGGCGGCACAGCTCGCTTGATAAATTGGTCAACTTTTGTCCAACAAGTATTAAATAAAGGTGAAGAAATACCAGCACTTGAGAGAGAATGCCTACTGAGCTGAAGGTTCATCCATCGTTTTTCAAAGAGTTTGCCACTAAAACATGGGTCTCGCCGACAGAGATCGTGAAAGAGCTGGTAGAGAACGCGTTTGACGAAGATGCCACGAGGGTGCTGGTCACCATCCTCGAGAATGGCTCGATCATCATCGAAGACGACGCGGGAATGGACCAGTACGGAATGGACAAGTTCCTGCTCTTGGGGTCGCCCCACAAGAGGGTCGAGTCGATTTCGCCAAAGTTAAAAAGGATAAGGACAGGCAGGTACGGCACAGGGAGGCTTTCGTTCCTTACGTCTTTTGAAAGCATGAAGATAAGGACAAAACGCGGCAACTTTTCAAAGTCCATCGTCATCGACACCAACGTCCTTGAAAAACTGTACACGGGCAACGCCAAGCTTGACGAATTAAAAGAGCCGGCGCTCAAACGCGACGGCACAGAGCTTGTCATGTCCGGAGCCAAAATATCTGTCGATCTGTTCAAGATAACAAAAGAGATCCGCAAGCTCGCAGTGCTGCGCCAGCCGATGTTTGAAGTGTACGTAAAAACTGCAGACAAGCTCAAGGAGTGGAATTTTGATGACGCGCAGGCGGTAAAGGCGCCGGACATTCAGGGCCACAGGATATCTGTCACGCTTGACAACGGCAGGATAATTGGTGAAATCATTATCGCAAAGCGCCCGCTTGCAGAGGAAGAAAGGGGGATTGCCGTCATGGTGGGAAA
>JAJPHX010000123.1 GCA_021325075.1 Nitrososphaeraceae archaeon
GATGTCAGGCACCTGCTTGCCTGATTCGTGCCTCATGTCTTGGATAAAATCATAGATCTCGTCTACCGTAACTGGCGCATCCTCGTACCCTATTTCCCTGTTCACAGAGTTGTACATTGATATGTAATAACTGAGAAAGGCTGTCCTGACCATCGTCTGTTCGGTCCTCAGCACCTCGCTCAGGTTATTTTTCATTCTCTTCAATCTCGCCTGAAAATGATATAAGGTTTGGGGTAAAAGATGTAAACTACGCATCACAATACAGAAAAATGATGCGTAGTTTACTTTTCATAGCGGCAAAGAAGAAAATTTTTGTGCTGGATTCGAAAAACCCTACAGATATTTATAAATAAGTCAATTAGTAATGTTGTACCAATGAAGGTCAAGAATATTCCGGTGGAGCTAATCGACGTTGCAGAGGAGAATGTCCGGAAGGGTCACGCATTTGGCAAGGACAGCAACGACCAGTTGTTGAAGGAGCACCTGTCAAAGTTCGACCTTCTCCAGCCGGTTGTGGTGCGCTTTGACGATGAAAGCCGGCGCTACAAGTTGCTCATCGGTCGAAGAAGATTTTTTGCGCTAAGCGCCAAGGGGATTACCGAAGTCCCGGCAGTTATCACAGAGCTTGAAGGTGCCGAGGCAGAGGCTGCATCGCTCTTTGAAAATCTTATTCGAAAGGACCTTTCGCCGCTTGAAAAGGCGCGCATGGTGAAAAAGCTGGTAGACTCTACAAAGGAAGGGATCACGGGCGTATCGTCAAGGTACGGTCTTCCAAAGAGCACAGTAAGCGAATGGCTCAGCATACTGACCCTGCCACAGGAGCTGCAGGAGAGGATAGAGAAGAGCGAGATCACTTCCTACGAAGCAATAAGGATTGCAAGAAAGCCAGAAATCCATGAAAGGCTAGTTGCGGCCGCCGCGCAATCCAAGTTGCAGGAGGAGATGGCTGCGACAGGAGTAAAGCGCGGGGCGCCAAAGGGGCTCATGACAGTGCGCCTTGTGTTTGACCCGCGCAAAAAATCAGACAGGCGGATCTGGGAACGCTTGAATGAAAAGGCAAATCAAAATGGCCTGAAGGTAGCGGACTATGTCAGAAACGTTGTGGCAAAAAACGTGCAATGAGCCCGAACTATATTTATACGAGCCATTAATAATTACGTAGGTTTTGGAAGTTGCCGCACAGCCAAAAGCTGCTCCAAAAAAGGTTGCGATTGGCATTGCACTCATTGCTGCTTTTGCAGTCCTGATATTTGCTGTGCCGCCGGCGCTTGGCAAAAACATCCACCCGATGATCCTAGTCTCGGCGTTCATCCTTGTTTCAATATACATAGTGCTCTCGTTTGAATTCCTACACAGAAGCACTATAGCGCTTGCCGGAGCGATAATGATAATCATCGCTGCCCTTGCCTTTGGCACTATTCAGGCAGAGCAGAGCTTTGACTTTATCGTCAGCACCATCGACTACAACACTATAGGGCTTTTGCTTGGCATGATGATAATAGTCGCGATACTCGCAGAATCCGGCGTATTCCAGTGGGTCGGGATCAGGGCAAGCAAGGCAAGCAAGGGCAACTTATGGAAGCTGATGGTCATCATGTGCACATTCACAGCGGTGACTTCGATGTTCATCGACAACGTCACGACGATCCTGCTCATGGTTCCAGTCACGGTGGCAGTTTTCAGGATCTTCAGGGTGTCGCCGATGCCCTTTATCCTTGCCCAGGCGCTTGCGTCAAACGTGGGAGGAACCGCGACTCTTATCGGCGATCCTCCAAACATAATGATAGGGTCAGCCGCCAGCATTGACTTTAATGCGTTCATCATACACCTTGGCCCGACTATAGCGATTTCGTTTGCCGCGTCGCTGTTTCTGCTGAAGTTCATGTTCAGAAAGGAGCTGAAGGCACAGGTCCAGAACCTTGAGCAGCTGATGAAAGAGGATGAAAATGCGTACCTGAAGGACAAGGGCATTTTGAAAAAGTCGCTTGCAGTCCTCTTTGGAGTCGTCGCGTTGTTTGTAGTGCATGGACTGCTCCATATCGAACCATCAATCATTGCTCTCGGAGGCGCAGGCGTGTTGCTTGCTGTCACTAGGGCAAGCCCTGAAAGGGTGTTTCGCGAAGTGGACTGGCCAACCCTGATATTTTTCACCGGGCTTTTCATCATTGTCGGAATCGCCGAGCATGCAGGGATGATAGAGTTACTGTCAAAAGCCGCGCTCGGGGCGACAGGCGGCAACCCGTGGGTTGCGTTTGTGATGATAATATGGATGTCTGCCATTGCCAGCGCATTCATTGACAACATCCCGTTCACAGCCACCATGATACCGCTGGTGCATACGCTCAATGGAAGCGTCGGAGTGGCAGGCGCATTTGGCGACCTCCACATCAGCCCTCTGTGGTGGGCGCTTTCACTTGGAGCAAATCTGGGCGGCAATGGCACGCTCATCGGGTCAAGCGCGGGCATCGTGGCGGCCGGCATAAGCGAAAAGCATGGCCACCCGATAAGCTTTGTCAAATGGCTTCGAGTAGGCTTCCCGTTTATGGTGATCACTGTTGCAATAGGAACGGTCATCCTTGCCGTTGATGTACTGCTCCGGCTGCAATAGCAAGACATTTTATAGCGCAAAACCAAATGCCGTAGCATGGCCGACAAGGCGAAAAAGAAGGCAAAAGGCGGCGACCTTTTGCGCGATGCAGTAAAGGATTATGCCATAAACGATGGCGATGATGTTAGATCGATTTTCTCAAACATGGCAAATTCCGGCGGTTTTGAATCGCGGAACTTGGCCGAAGGAGTTGACATCCTGAGCAGGATGATTGACGAGAAGAACTGCACCAAGTTCCTGTCGTTTGTCGCGGCATTGATGTCGACAGGCGCTAGGGGCATAGTCCGCGATATGGTAAAGAACAGGATGTGCGACGTCATCATCACCACCTGCGGCGCGCTCGACCACGACATCGCAAGGTCGTACGACAAGTACTACGCCGGCGACTTCCGCATGGACGATGGCATGCTCTTGGGCAAGAACATCCACCGCCTTGGCAACGTGCTTGTCCCGATGAACAACTATGGCCCGCTCATTGAAGAAAAGGTGCAGGCGTGCCTGAATGGCATGTACAAAGAGGGTAAGCGCCAAATCGCGACCTACGAATTGACCGATTACATCGGAAGCACGCTTGACGAGTCGTCATTTCTGTACTGGGCCCACAAGAACAAGATCCCAGTCATTGTCCCCGGCATAGTGGACGGCGCGGTAGGAAGCCAGGTGTGGTTCTTTTACCAGCAGCACAAGGACTTTCAGATAGATATATTGAAGGACGAAAGCAGGTTGTCAGACCTTGTTTTTGAAGCGAAAAAGTCCGGCGCATTCATGATAGGAGGCGGCATATCAAAACACCACACCCTCTGGTGGAACCAGTTCAGGGGCGGGCTCGACTATGCTGTGTACATTACCACCGCCCCAGAGTGGGACGGAAGCCTTAGCGGCGCGCTGGTTGCAGAGGCGATATCCTGGGGCAAGGTGACTACGAAGGCGCGCCAAACCACCATCCACGGCGAAGCGACTACGCTTTTGCCCTTCATCTATGCGGCGCTTGCCGCTGGAAGAAAAACGTAGATTACGCTTTTCACAGCACAGGCGGAAAACTGTTCGGCAGCCGAACGAGCCTCATGAACGTAGATTACTTAGCAATATTTAAAATATACTTACTAATTAATTAAGAGGACCTCTAATGGGGATGGAATTTTATGGAGACTCCTACAAGGGAAACGACGAGCCTATCTTTGTTGGCATACCGACATTTTTGAAGCTGCCGTGGCTGCGAAATCAGGCAGAGCTGAAAAAGGTAAAGCCGGATGTCGCGATAATAGGCGAGCCATTTGACTTTGGGACTACAATACGCCCAGGCGCAAGGTATGGTCCCCGGGCCATCCGCGCGGCTTCAACGGTGCCTTCTCCGCCGTACGAGCACTTTAACATCGAGACTGGCGTCGACCCATTTGGGGTGTTCCGCACGGTCGACTATGGCGACGTAGTTGTGTCGCCCGGCGACGTAGTTGAATCGCATCGGAGGATGACTGACAAGGTAAAAGAAGTGCTTGACATCGACGGCATCCCCGTAATGCTTGGAGGCGATCATTCGATCACGTTTGCAAATGTCAGGGCGTTTGCCAAGAAGCACAAGAACATCGGCATGATCCACATCGATACGCACGCGGACTGCGCGCCGCAGGGCCTCTGTGGCTTCAAGTACGACCACGGCGCCCACATCCGCAGGATCATGGAGCTCGGGTGCCTGAAGGGTAAGAACTACACGCTGATTGGCCCGCGCGGCTACTGGCCCGGCCCCGACCTGTACAAGTGGATGGCGGATCAGGACTTTCAGTGGTTCACCATGCTTGACGTGGAGGAACTTGGGATAGACCAGATTGCCAAGGAAGCAGCCGACAGGGCAAACGACAACGTTGACGGGGTCTACATCAGCTGGGACATCGATACTTTTGATCCCGCGTATGCGCCGGGAACAGGCGAGCCGGAGCCAAACGGCCTGACATCGAGGGAGGGCATGAGGCTCATGAGGCTGCTGTCGACCTCGTTTGACCCGGACAAGTTCGCGTTTGACCTTGTAGAGGTCGCGCCAAACTACGATGTAAGCGACGTCAACTCATACAACGGCGGCATAACGTCGGGCCTTGCGAACAGGCTCATAGTCGAGCTCTTGGCAGGGCTTTCGCTCACAAAGAAGGGCCAGATGGAAGGCAAGCCGGTGAGGCCGAGGCAGTACCGCGGCAAGGGTCACACGTACAGCTTTGGCGGGCCGAAGGCAAAGGTGCCTAGGC
>JAJPHX010000023.1 GCA_021325075.1 Nitrososphaeraceae archaeon
CAGCTTGAAGTCATCGAGCGGCTCTTTGAATCCGATCCTAACAACCGCGTCAACTATACCGGCCAATACTACAAGCTCGTAAACGCGTGCCTCCAGGCAAGGAGCATCAGACAACCAAGGCCGCCAGTGTACATCGCGGCAGGAGCGCCAAAGACTCTAGAATTATGTGCAACTTACGGTGACGGCTGGATCCCGATTGGCTACACGCCAGAGCTATTCAAACATCACGCCAATGTAATCAAGGATCATGCAAAGAAGGCAGGACGCGATATCAGTGATTTTCAGTTTGCAAACGATGTTGATGTCTATTTCACCGAAGACGGCGAGGAGGCATGGAACAAGATGAAAAATGCAGTGAAGGTGAGCCTCTTCAAGCCGGAGCTTCTCAAGGTGCACGACATCCCGCAAGACTCGGAGTTTGACTTCCGCAAGTATTTCACGGAATACACGATGGACAAGCCCGAGCTGATGGAGCAGATGAAGCGCGCAGCACTAAAGATTCCGGACAGTGTAGCGCGAACAGCGATAGGAGTCGGCAAGCCAGACGACGTGATCGCGATGCTTGAGCGCTTTATCAAGGCCGGCACGAACCACTTTATCATCCGGTTCTGGGGAGAAGGCTACTTTAGAAGTATCGAGATGTTTGGCAACAAGGTCATCCCGTACTTTAGAGGTCAGGCGAAAAAGTAGGCGCGCTCGATGTTGAACGGCGCCCAAGCTATATTTTAGATCCGATCTAGTACTTCCACGTTCAATTTTATACGAGCCAATTTGTTGCTGCTTGAATAATCTGGGCATAATGAAATAACTCTGGAAGTTGCTACGTTGGAACCCCAACTCTTTTGAATAAAAATATTTTACTGGAACGAGTCAAGCGGGACAGTTTCCCCGTCATGTCTTTTTCCATTTCCTACTGGCTCGGAGTCAAACCCCATCTTTTGCAATGACTTTGAAAACTCTTCTGCAAAGCCGTGGAAAGTATATACTTTGTTGGGGTTGCACTGCTTGACTGCGTCCAGCAGCTCCTTGTAGTCGCAGTGGTCGGACATCGGGATGACATAGTCAAGGCCCATCATGTACTTGTAGCGCGTGCCAACAGCCCATCCGGTGAACCCGATCGTCACCGCGCCGTACTTGTCCTTCATCTCCTTGACAAACGCGTTCCTAGAGTGCATCAACGGAGCCACCATTATCCACGGCCTGTTTTTTGCTAATAGACCTTTTTCCTGTGCCTGAGAGTGGGTCATCGCGCTTTTCAGCTCGACTCCTAGATCAGAATATACAGAATTCATCTTGGCAACCGAGTCGTGCACGTATATCGGGTCCCAGTGACCAAACAGCTTTGTCAGCAGCTGCGCCTTGCCAAGGGTGTATCCCATTAGGATCACCGGGATTCCGAGGTTGTACATTTCAGAAATTATCTTGTTTGTACGATGCGTCACTTCAGACAGCCCGGGGAACACGTACTCTGGCCTGCCAAAAGTCGACTCTATTATCAGAGTTTTTGCGCGGGGCATTTTGGCGGGTTTCATGAACGCCCGCTCGCGCATCGAGATGTCGCCTGTATAGTAGACATCATCGCCTACCAAGAGCCCTCTCGATCCGAGTATGTGGCCGGTGTCTACCAGCTGAAAGCCGTCGTGCTCCTCTGCCGCATCTGCTATTTCGTAGCCCCTTGCGTGGGCGATGAGCGCTGTTTCCCTTGACGCCAGAACCTGTGTGTTCATTTTTTTCCTGCCACGCTTGTGTAGGTGATCGACATGAGCGTGCGAAACAAAAGTAAAATCACATTCAGACGGATGTGAAGGGTCAAGCAGTATCTTGGTCCCATTTTGCTGGACCATTATCCCCGATTGGCCTAGAGTAATACGCGCCCCCAATTTCCCGAGCTGTCACCTCTAGCTGCCTGTGAGTATTTTAACATTTAGTTACTTCTCTGGCTCAAAAACTAGAAATAGTGAGGTAAACACTGGAGTGGGTGGTACAACAATTTTGCAATCACGAAAGAAATCAACTGTAGCAGCCTGGCATGGACGGAATAGCAAAAAGAAACCCACGAAAAAATCAATTGATCAGGACTTGGGTGCAGTATTTGACAAGCATGTCAAACACGAGTTCGTTGACCGTGACGTTGAGGCAACAATGAGGACGATGGTCAAAGAACCTTATGTGCATAATGTCGCCAATCTAAAAGGTGGTAGAGGATACAAAGGCGTGTATGATTATTACAAGAATCACTTTGTTGGCAAGATGCCGGCCGACACAAAAGTTACAAGAATCTCTAGAACTGTAGGAAAGAATCAGGTAGTAGACGAGTTAATACTGAGTTTCACTCATGATATAGAGATAAAATCCATGCTGCCAGGGATTCGACCAACGGGAAGATTTGTCGAGTTGCCACACATAGTGGTTATGAAGTTCAAAGGCAAAAAGATTGCGCATGAGCACATATACTGGGATCAAGGTTCATTGCTGGCTCAAGTGGGCATGCTTGATCCAAATGACGTTCCCGTGATCGGAATAGAGCAGGCGAGAGAGCTTCGAGCTCTCAAGGCAGGAATCAATAATTCTTGAAGCTGGAAGCTCTAATACTTCAGGTTTTTCTTTTCTAAATGGGTCATTGATTCCTTGCTTGAAAACCAACCTTGTATTTTGTACTTTTATTGATAATCCATAGCCTTGTAGAAATAGACTTTTCACATATTTCTAAGAACAAGCTTTTCATGCGTCACTATACATGCAGTTAAACTTTCTTCTTTACGACATATTGCAGATTTTTGTGCTCGCCAAGGTGTATCCACATTTTTATTGCAGCTCTATAGTCGCCGGCAACGAGCATTCCTCGCTGATGGTGATATAGAATCCTTTGTTTTAATTCTGAATCGGCATTTCTTTCATAGGAACATTTAGAATATCGAATCTCGTCCTTCTAAAATAAAGGTAGATTTTTCACACAAAGCTGCTATTAGTACCACAGTAACGCTAAAAGTAGACATGCGAGCAAGCCTAAGTGTTGAAGCTCAGCCGGAACATCATAATCTGGTCGGTGGTGCTATATTTTGCCCTCTCCATCCCGGTGAGCCTGTTCCACGAGATGGGCCATGTCCTTGTATGCGCGGCCCACGGCTATAACTACGCGGTGTCAGTTGACGCGCGGGGCGGCCATAGCATATGCTACGGCAGCCCAAGGAACAACCTTATCTACAACGCGATGGGGGGCGTGTTTGGCATGATCGCCAGCGCCGTCATAATTGCCGTGTGGGCGTTTGGCAAGAGGCATTACGCAATTCTGGCTGTCGGTCTTGCGTACATGGTGGACCAGTTTGCAAAGATAATCCTTGAAGGCTTTTACATCCGGCTGTATCTATCAGGCGCACTCGACGGGTACATCACTGCGCTGCAAATCATTTCATGGCTTGGGTTCATGCTGTATTTTGCAAGAATAAAAGAGCCTGCGACAGTCGTCAAGGCATAGAGCGACGTTTAAGAATAGGCGTGCATGCAAAAAGCGTGTCTTGGTTAACCTTGGCATACTGATTTCCGGCAGGGGAAGCAACATGGACGCAATCCTGGCTGCTATAAAATCCGGCAGG
>JAJPHX010000116.1 GCA_021325075.1 Nitrososphaeraceae archaeon
GGCATTCGTCTATTTGGGGGCAAGAACAACGATCTGCGGGTTTCTGCCGATCTTGAATTCCTGGTCGCGCCAGTTTTTTGGAAAATATGTCTTGCCAGAATTTCCGATCAGCTGAAAACTTGCTTGGCTTGCAACAATTACGAGCTCTCTGAAAGCCGCGCTGTCTTTCTCCAAGTCTGTAAGGATCCTCAGTGTCCCACCGCGAACTAGTTTTTTCGACAGCGCTGAAAGCATCAAGCGGAATGCGCCCTTGCCTTCTACCGTATCAAGCGGAGAAATATGCTCAGGCAGCACCATCAAAAAGTTGTCTATCGACCTGTCGGTTATGGCCGGCAGCAATTTTTCAGTGTTGCCCCAGAATGCAGAAGCGTTCTGTGGGTCAAGCTCAGCAAATCTGGCCTTTGCCTTGAAAACCTCGCTCTGATCCTTGCCTATTCCTATGAAATACTCTCCCCAGTTTTCTAATGCTATTGCCTGTAGCATCTCTCCTCTCCTCATCCCTATCTCCAGATTGACACGCAGGTACATTTTCCTTGCAGTGGCTATCGTCCTGTTGAGCTGGGTTGAGGGGTTGCCTTCGTGGAAGAACTGGTAGATCAGGTTCCATCGCTGCCTGAATATATAGGGAAAGTGTCGCATGTTGATTATCTGCTTGAAAACTTCGTTCTCAGCAAAATCCGCAAAAAAGGCGTCTGTCCTTGGCACAGCCTCAAGCTTTGGCAGGTTCAGCTCGTCGTAGAGGTTTGTCACCCTATCCCACGCCCTTACAGGGTCAGAGCCCATGTAAGTGACGGCAAGGTCTGCAAGCCAGAGAATCTCTGCAAGCATTTTTACTTTATCTACATCCTCGCCTTTGCCGGCTACCTCGGCCAGAAGACGCGCGAACATTTCCTGAGCGAGCTTTTGCTTGAAGAATGGAAAATCGGTCCTCCATATTAGAGCCTGCGCCATCTCGCTCTCCTTTGGGCTCCAATCTGTCTTGACGTATTCCGGGTGCGTGGTGGCAAATTCAGTTGGGGGAGAAAGCGCAGACTTGAATTCCCGGAAATAATTCTCAAACTCGTCTCTGTTCAATGTAAAGTAGGCGTCCAGAATCCTTGTCTTTTCAAGCTCCTCCGTGGTCCTTACAACACTCGGGCCCTTGGGTGCTCCGGTATCTGATGCAAGCGCCTGCGCCGGATCATAATCATGGAGGAGACCTGCAACCAGCATGAGCTCGTAATCTCTGGGACCAAAAATGAACTGCTGAAACTCTTTTGGTATCATGTGAAGCGCCATGTACGAAACTTCCAAGGAGTGGTGGAAGCTGTGGTACTCACTTGCACCTTCGCCAAGTCCGAGCCTAGTGTACGTGTTTTTCAGGAACCTGATGAGTATCTGCAGCATTTCAATCCTGTTTTGCGGGATTCCCTTTTCGCTTGCAAGCTCTAGCAGCGACGCGACAAGGTAGTCATCCTTGACGTTTGCAAGGTTGGCGTTTGTATCTTCGATCCCACGCCTCTTTGCGCCCGGAAAGTTCCTTATCACTTGTCTGTACACGATTCTGAGTGGCAGGCTCTTGTTGAGATAGATCCCAAGGGTCATCGCCTTCCAAGGGTATCTGATCCTCTGCCTTTCCCACTCGGCCACTTCGTCGGTAGCTGCCACTATCTTGCGGTTGAGGTCGGAAACAAGCTCACTCAGCTCAGCCTCTGCCGTATCCTGATCCATGAACCTCTTGCGCTCGGTGTTCATCACGAGCCATTGCGGGACCTTGACTGTGTAGACATAGCGGTGCGTCCTACCGACTTCAATTGTCGCTCTATCCCTTACAGTGATTGCCACGTTTCTTGTAACGCCGTAAAATGGAAGGTCATCGTCCTTGACTACCTTGAGCTTGATCTCCTTGCTTCCTCCCTGCAGGCTGAGCAGGATGTGCCAGTACTTGCCCTTGTCCATCCAAGTCGGCACCTGTGTCTCCTTGTCCCAGAAGTCTATAGGTCCGGCCGGGGCAAACCCTACCTCGTAGTCCTTTGTGATCGGGTTGTATGAGCGGTATTCGTACTCTCCTATCATCGGGTCCAGCTTGCGTGCGGCCATCCTTGCCTCCATTACCATTTCAATGGATCTCGTGAATTCCCTGTACGCCATCACGCCCCAGATAGTGCCAAGAGCGCTGAAAAGCGTAAAGATGCCTGCTATAATGTCTATGCGGTCGTCGACAAGGTACTGCGGGACGAGCGGTATCCCAAACCAGCCGGTGGAAAGGAGGCCGGCAAATGCAAGCGTGATAAACAGGTACCGTGCGATATTGTGATACCGCAAGCTAAAAAACAAGCCGCCGCAGCCTTTGCAATCTAGGCCTCCCCGCCCGCTCGTGCCAGGTTCAAATTTCAACGCATTTGCCTGCCGGTTGATTATCGTCTAATGCACGATTATATATTGTCTTCACGTTTGCCCCCGCTCATCTTGTTGATGGCAGCACAAAACTCTGGCCACTGGTCCGACTGGCGGATGCCCCACTGCTCGTAGCACACCACTTCTGACAGGTCCATCCTTGGCAGCCAGCGTGCTTTCTCAAGGTCTGGCCTGCTCGCAAATTCACTTACATAGCCAAGGCACAGATATGCGATAGGCTTGACGTGTGGCGGTATCGCCAAAATCTTTTCCAAATCTTCATTTGCAAGAATGCTCACCCAGCCAACGCCCACTCCTTCAGCCCTAGCTGCAAGCCATAGGTTCTGGATAGCGCAGCAAACGCTATACACGCCTGTCTCTTCTATCGATGTCCTTCCAAGTACAAATGGGCCAAAACGCGCAGGGTCATACGTGACGCATACATTGACTGCCGACTCCATTATGCCCTCAAGCTTTAATGAAGAATATTGCTGTTGCCTCTGCTTGTCGCTGTCAAGCATCGAGATCGAGCGCTCCCGCTCTCGGGCAAAGGACTCTTTGACTTTCTGGCGCGTTGCCTTGTCCTTTATCAGGATAAAGTTCCATGGCTGCGAAAATCCTACAGATGGGGCGTGATGCGCAGCATTGAGTATTCTTAAAAGTACATCTCCTGGTATTTCCGTGCTGACAAAGTGAGAACGAACATCTCTCCTTGAAAATATCGCCTTGTACAGGCCCTCCTTTTCGCTGCCTGACAGGGCATAATCACCAGAAGTCAATACTGCCTATTGGGAGCAAGTCCCATTATTAGATTTGCGCTGTTGCCATCTGCCTTGGCAATGTTTCTGCTTGCCTTCTCTGCATTTTCTTTATACAAGTCTATACCTACAAACCTGCGGCCAAGCGACGTTGCTACTATGCCGGTTGTCCCCCTTCCTGCAAACGGGTCAAGCACTGAATCGCCTTTTTCTGTTGCAAACCGGATAATGATGTCGACAAGCTCTTCAGGAAATATGGCAAAGTGCTCGTTGCCATAGTGGGCCCTTGTTGCAATTTCCCAGACGTTGGATGGATTCTTGCCGTGCGGGTTGCATACTGCAAATATAGGATAGTGTTTGTGATCACCAATCCTCCGGCGCGTGGCATGCCGCTTGAACTTGCGATAGCATGTTGGGCAGAACTTTTCAGGGTCGTACCCGTACGCTCTGGATATCTCAGACGTGCTCGGTAGCTTGGAAAGTGGAGTGGAAGGAGACGCACCGTGTATGATGCCTGCTATGCGCATGATTTCATTCTTGTTCAAGCCTTCAGGCTTGTACTGCACCATGTGTGCCGGCGGCACTTTATTCCTGCCTTCAGCTGCTTCATTGCCCTGCACTCTTACTGCGTCAAGATTGGCATACGATCGCTTGTTCTTTGAAAAGAACAATACGTATTCATATGCTTGTGAAAAGTTGTCTCGCGAGCTGCTACTAACGTTATTTTTCTTGTACCATACAATGTCTTCGCGGAAGATATAGCCTGAAGTGACAAGCTTTTCTGCGAGTCGGTGAGGCACTCGCAACTTCTCATGCCGCCTTCTGGTGTCTCCTATGACTATCCACAGGCTGCCGTCTTCGGCAAGAAGGTTCTTGCATACAGCAAAGACTCTGGCTAGAGAATCAATGTATCCTTCAACTGTGTGCTCTCTGCCTATTTCGTCGTTGTCCGAACCATAGTGCCGGTGACCGTAATATGGCGGAGAAGTGATGATGGCGCGGAACCTGCTTTCGCTGGCAGACAAGCGCTTGACTGTTTGGTAGGCGTCACCTTGAATTATCTTGAAGGATTCGCTGTCCAAATATTGCCATACAAGGCATGAAGGTGTCTCTTAACTTTATCTGCAATCCCGAGCGCGCTTTTATCGCACATGATGGCAAATTAACATATATTTGGGCACCAGAGGAAATCTGCAATAAGGGCAGGTGGTCTAGCCTGGTTATGATACCTCGTTGACATCGAGGTGGTCGGGTGTTCGAATCACCCCCTGCCCACTTTATATTATTGCAACATCTAAACGCGGATGCGATTTATCATCGATGTCAGCACCTTCTTTGACTCTAGAGAACTTTTTCTCGTGCCGTCTTCTACTACTATGATGTCTGTCAATTTTCTTTCAATTATGCTTGACAGGCTGTTCTTAAAATTTACCTTTCCACTGCCTATTGTCCGGTGATCATCTATCATTCCATTTGTATCAACGGCATGGAAGTGGATGGGGCCGGGAATTTCTGACAAGTTGGTATCTTTTCCAGTCCTGATCAGCTGGTGCGCCGTATCAACGCCCCGAATCACGTTAACCAGATTGCCCTTGCCATATGTGACATCATCGTAATTGATGGCATCAGAATAATGTTCTTCAAATACAATTTCTATGGGCCCGCCGTTTACATTCTTGTCATAAGCATATTTTGCAATTTCGGAAAGTGAATTCATGAAGCTTTGCTGCAGCTGCTCCTTTTTCATTTTTCTATACGTCTTGAGAATAGGAGCTAAAACCCCATAGACTTTTACTACATTACATCCTGCAAAATATGTGATTTTGTTTATGCGCTCTCCTTTCAAGGAAAAGAAACCTGGCAGATCACTAAAACTATGCAGGACCATTCTTGAAACGCCTGCCGCTTCCATGTAATCAAGTGTTTTTAAAGTGTATTCGACTGCCTTATTTCTTTCAGTCCGATCCAGTGAATCGATGCTTGGCCGATGAAGAGTCTTGTGAATGGAATTGATCATGTGTTTGTCTGCGCTGTATTCTCTTATGAGCTTCAGGCAGCCTGGCTTTATATCCATGAGACGATGGAGGTGATCTTCATTAAGTTCTACCCCTGAAAAGCCGTCTCCATGCGCCAGTTCAATAGCGTGCAGCGCATTGGCCGTGGTTACATATGGAGCAACAGAGGTCACAATCTTTAGCTGCATGTTAACTGTCCAGTTCTCCTTTATGTGCTGGTAAGTGTATTGAATATATCTATAGCAATATAATGTAAGATCTAGGTATATTCGTGAACTATTACTGGCCGCGCTTTTTTTGCGCTACAATAGACAGTATTTCGTTCACCAATTTATCATGGTCATATGGTTGTATTACTCCAACAATCAGCGCGTCATGATCGTTGATCGGAAAAAATAACCCGTCGATATACCTGTAGTGTACGGCAATAAATCCTACTTCGCCAAACTTATCTTCGTTAATTTTTGTGGTTTTGATTATCGTCTCGATCTGCGAGATCATGCTACGAAATTCTTCCTCATCTGGTGCTGGACCTCCGGATTTTAGATGGGATGCTACTAACTTGCCTTTTGACAATATGATGGCAACTTCGATGCTGCCGTGCAAGCCGGCTACAGCTCTGCAAAGCTCGTTGTAGTTCATGTGTTTATTAAATTTGTAAATCGGTAAACCATAAAAGTTGCGATTTTAGGCATTTTAAGGATAGCTATTTAACATCCTAACTCTAGGAATAAAAAACTTAACATAGTTTGATATATATGAGAATTATTTCAGAATAAATTAGTTATGCTATAAAATCCTTAATTTTTATTAGAGATAACCTTAATACTTCGAAATACGAAAGTACATTCCATGACACACGTATTTGAAGATGAGTCATTTGGTCTCAAGTTAAAAGGCTACAGCATAGTGCCAAATAGTGCGCTTGAGACTGGTATTGCGATTTATACGTCAGAAATTGTCCAGTCCATCCTGCTTGAGCATCCGGAGATTGTGGATCGCTGGCTGCAAAAACTGCATGCCGAGTACATCAGCAAGAAAAAATCTTGCGATTTTGAAAATGACCCTGTTGCTTGCTTTACCCTATCTGTGTATGAAGAATTTGAAAAGCATTTCAAAAGCTGGGAGGATGGCGGATTGCTTTCAATAATTCTTCCGCAGAATAGAGTCATCAGGGTTAGCAAAAAACCGTTGATTACTATAGTAACAGGTTCCAAGACAAGCTATCTTGTTTGCAGCAAATGCCTGATATCTTTTACAGACATTGACGAGTACGCAAAACACTGCAAACAGGAAAATGACATGGTTCGACAAAATCCTGCAAACAAAGAATCCTCTGCCTGGCTTTCTTCATAATTCCAGCCAAAACAAGCATCAAAATTTCTTGAGCCATTCGATAATGGAAGAGACAACCCTTATCCTGTCTTCTTCAGAATATTCGGGGGATTGACTGAAGAATATCGCATCATAGAACCAGTGATTGCAATCAAAAATTTTGAGCTCTTTGTTCTTTGTACGAAGCAGCTTAAAAAATTCTTGGGAAACTTGCAGGTAAACGTTCCTGTCGCTGCTTCCGTGCAATATGAGGACTGGAATATCGATGTCTGATAGCTCTGCCAGAGAGCTATTCCGCTTTGCAACAATGTCTACAAGATATCTAAACGAGTAGTCAAAGTTCAATTTGCCGTCCTGTATCATCCGGGGCAGCTGGCTTCCGCCTATTTTGACGTAGCCAGGCAAGATTTTTCCAAAATTTACGCGCTTGTACGGAGTAAATAGCCGGCCAAGTAACAGGTACAGGAATGTAGAAGTGCTGGGCTCGGCATCTGATCTCTTTTTGACAGTGTTACTCCTGACATAGGGGGCCAGCAATATTATACCATCCGTGGAGTTTCTGAACTTGTGCGCGTACCAGAGGGCAAACGTAGAGCCAAAGCTGTGGGCGAGAATGAACACCTTGGAATATTTTTTTCTCAATTCTGAAACGATCATATTGATAGACTTTAGGCAAGTGTCAAAATCAAGGTCACCACGCTCGCC
>JAJPHX010000134.1 GCA_021325075.1 Nitrososphaeraceae archaeon
CAGCTTGAAAACAAGATAATCCCGGCGCTGCGCGCAGGCTACATCGTGCTGGCCGACCGGTACGTCTACACGCTGATGGCGAGGGACGCTGTCAGGGGCATCAGCAAAAAGTGGTCGCACCAGCTGTTCGGGTTTGCCATAGTGCCGGACCTGATCTTTTACCTTGATGTCGCCCCTGAAGAGCTCGTGCACAGGGTATTCCAGAAGAACACGTTCCTTGACTACTACGAATCAGGCGCCGACCTCGGGCTTTCCGACGACATGTACGACTCGTTCATCGCCTACCAGCACCTTATTGCCAGAGAATTCCGCAGCATGCAAAAGCGATACAACCTGGTCTTGGTAAACGGCAACAGGCCGGTCCAGGAAATAAACGTGGACCTGCAAAAAAGGATCGACGATTTCCTCCGCTCCCATTAGGGCATGAGACTATGGCAAAGACGGCGTTTGAGCAAAATTTTCGCCACAACCTGAAGCTGGTTGGCAAGAGGCTTAATGTCTACATCAAGGACCCGGATAATGAAAAAAACATCCGGGGCGTAAGGACCGCGCTCCGCAGGCTGGACGCCACGTTTTCGTTGCTTCCCAAAAAGATGCGCAAAAAGAACCGCCTGAAGATGGAAAAATACAGGGAATTTTTCAAGGCCAACAGCAAGATGCGCGACTATGACATGATAAGCAGCAGGCTGACAGCTCTTCATGCTTCTAACGTTGGCGATGCTCTGAAAAGAAAGAGAAAGGCGGAGCTGGCAAGGGCGCTCAGGCTGGCAAAGTCTTTGAAACGAGCAGCGCCAATGAAAGTCTATGGCATACAAGATGACAAACTCGGATCAAGGATTGACAGGCTGACAGGCAAGCTTGCTGGCATCATAAAAGAGCTGCTCCCGGTAGTGCTGTCTGACAGCAGCAAGGTGAAAGAGCTCCACAGGTTGAGAAAGGACTGCAAGAAGCTGCGCTACATCCTTGAGGCAGCGTCGGCAGATAGCAAGAGAGAATATGCCAAGGCTATACGCGGCAAAGATCTGGAGGAGGTGCAGGACCTCCTTGGCGCAGTGCACGACAGCGACGTGACAATAGAATATCTCAACAGCATCAAAAATAGCCAGCTTGCTAAAAAAGAGGCTGCCAATAGAAAGCAGCTTTACTTGGCGTTTGTCAGGTACATGAAAAAATAGCATCATTCCTGTACTGACAGCTGGTAAAGGCAGCCGACGTGCACCTGTGTGTCTGAAAATGTCGAGCAGTTTGGGCACCCGAAAAGTATCGCCTTGCCGCAGCTGACGCATACGGCCATGACCTTCAGATCTCTTCCGCAAACCCTGCACCAAGTCTCTGCCATCAACACAACTTTCCAAGCGAGCTTGATTTAGGTTGCCCAAGTTCAACCAATAGACTCCATGATCCTACATGATGTATGTTGGAATGGTTTTTCTCTGGCGCTGCAGAATCAATGCCGCTTGTCGAGGTTGACTGGAAACTCCAGCAGCAGAATTGATGACGCTGTGGGGCTACACCATCAATCTCTGTTGATAGCCTTCGTTGCATGCAAAACCAAACAAGAAACTTAAGAATTGACGGTATAATTACGCATAGACATGGAGGGCAGCATGAATGATTTTTGCTATTGGGTGCTGGATCTTGACAAGGGGATCAGGTTTGCAGGATTGGCGAGCAAAAGTGGCAGGCTCGTTGGCTATGCGTACAGAAAAGGCCTAAAGCCATTGGCCACCAAGGAAGAAAGCGAAGCCTCTGTCCTCAATTCGTTCACAAAAATGAATACGCGTACTGCCATGGAGTCTAAATTCGGCGAGACCATATACGCCTACGCGCTGTACAAGAATGTCAAAAGGGCAACGATACCCATAAGGCAGTCATCGAATATCACGCATATTTTTATGGCGTCCTTTGACACGAGTGTAGATCACGAGCCGATAATTCTCAACAAGATCATACCACGGATAAGCAGCTTATTTTCATAGGCATTTCCGGTCATTGCCCTGCTGCACAGTATTTTATTTTGACCATTTCTGCATCCACTGCAGCAGGTACATGATCGACTCGACAAGCTCCTGCCCCTTGCCTGTCAGCCGGTATTCCACCCGCGGCGGGATCTCGCTAAAAGCGTGCCTCTCCAAGATGCCACCTTTTTCGAGCTCCTTCAGCCGGCTTGCAAGGGTCTTGCTGCTGATGCCCTTGAGCGCCTGCCGGAACTGCTTGTACCTGACAGGCTCGGTGGAGCAGCATAGCGGTATCAGGATTTCAAGCGTGCCTCTTTTTGTTATAATCTTCCTTATCTTGGCAGTCTCGGCCATAAGAGAAGACGGGTCGTAGCCGGCAAAGTTGCAGTTCTGGATGACTGGGATCTTGGTTTCCATCTTTACACCAACTGTAAATTTTGCATCTTGATAACTTAAATAGTTTCCTTAGTAAAGCAATGGCATGGAAGAAAAACAGCCTGAAATAAAATGTTGCAGCAAAGACGACAGCTGGCCGGACGGAACATGCAAATGTTGTTGCTGTTGCTAGAGTGACATAAGTTGCAGAAAGAAAAGATCATCCTTTTTGTCTGCGTGGAAAATGCCGGCAGGAGCCAGATGGCAGAGGGCTTTTTCAACAAATGCGCACCAAAGGGCTATCATGCAGTCAGCGCCGGCACAACGCCGGCCGGAGAGATAAACCCGCTTGCAGTGCAGGCAATGAAGGAAATTGGTATCGACATTAGCAGGCAAAAGTTAAAAATAATCACTGACGACATGATTAGAAATTCTGCCAAGGCAATAAACATGGGATGCATGGACAGGTCCGACTGCCCGCTGCTGTTCCTGAATAACCATATTGACTGGAGCATACAAGACCCAAAGGGCAGGCCGATAGAAAGCGTGCGCGAAATAAGGGACCAGATTGAAAGAAAGGTAAAGGAACTTGCAGAAAGCCTCAAGCAAGAAGCTGACGTCTAACCAGCGGATATTTTTAGCCGAGCTGGCCGGCACCTTCGTGGTCGTGCTGTTTGCTACTGGCTCTGTAGTTATAGATGCCAAGATGGGCGGCGTCCTCGGCTTGCCCTTTGTGGCTTTTGCGCCTTTTGCCGGCGTCGCCATGATGGTCTATGCCTTTGGCAGGGTTTCAATGGCTCATTTTAACCCCGCAGTGACTGTTGGCTTCTTGATTACAGGTCACATCAATAAACGCCAGCTGCCAGTCTACTTTGGCGCAGAGATCGGAGGCGCGTTGCTCGCAAGTCTGGTTGTGCTGTTTGCTATAGGAAATGAAGCGAACCTTGGCGCAAACGCGCCCAACTACTCGTTTCCGATCCCTCTCATATTCGGAGTTGAGGTGTTGGTCACCGCCTTTTTGATGGCCGTGATAATAGCAGTAGTTTATACAAAGGGGCTCAAGGGCTTTAGCGGGATAGCGATAGGCGGCATGGTGGGGCTTGACATATTCTTCTTTTCATTTATTTCCGGTGCGTCGATGAACCCTGCTCGGTCGCTTGCACCGGCACTTTTCTCCGGGGCGATTGGCGATCTGTGGCTCTACTGGTCTGCTACTTTTGCCGGGTCGTCAATTGTTGCACTTTTGTGCAGAAAGAAATCATGATTCCTTGCTTTCCCCGGAATCTTCTGTCGGCTCTGCCAGCTTGAACCTGCTCCCAACCCTGATGATGAAGGGACCCATAAAAGTCGTCACGATCGTTATAACGCCAAGGATTGGCAGGATCGCCGAAGAGATTGCGCCCACGTCCTGGCCGCCCTTTGCAACCACCAGCGACAGCTCGCCTTTTGTTGCAGAAATCCCAAGCCCGGCTCTGAGCGCGGTGGTGTTGTCATATTTTGCCCTGACCAGCATGCCTGTCACTATAAGGAGCTTTGAGGCAAAGGACGTCAGTATGAGGATTATTGCCGGGACTATGAACACTGGCAGGAGCCGGACATCCATCAGCGCGCCTATCGATATGAAGAACAATGCCGCAAACATGTCCCTGAGTGGTATCGTGATTATCCTTGCAACTGCCGCGCTCTTGCTCTCGGCGACTAGTACGCCAGCAAGGAACGCGCCAATGACCACCGACATTCCAAGGCCATTTGCAAGGAACGATAGGCCAAAAGCGAGGCTGAGGATTGTTATCAGGAGCAGGGCATAGTCGTTTGTCCTGCCGGCCCTGTCTATCAGCTTTGGCACGAATTTCGAGCCAATAACTATAATGCCTCCGATAAAGCCACCGACGATCCCAAGCGTGACAGCAATGCTCACGAGCGACACGGTGCCCCCGGCCGCCGCTACTGACTGCAATATGCCAAGGCCGCTGATTGCGATGATGTCCTCGACTATCAGTATGCCAAGGATGAGGGTGGAAGACTTGTCCCGTATCAGCCCGACATCTTCGAGGATCCTTATCGTTATGACGGTGCTCGTGACAGAGAGCGCAAGCGCCAAAAAGAGCGCGTCGTAGAAAGCAAAGCCAAGGTTCTGGGCGATAAAGAACACTATAAGGAGCGTGCCTATGGACTCTGCAAGCGCGGTAACTATAGAGATCCTGCCTACGGAGCGTAATTTCGCTATCGGGAACTCTGTGCCGGTGACAAAGAGTAGCATGATTATGCCAAGCTCTGCAAAGAGGTTCAGGGTTTCAGGGCTCCTGACAAGGCTGAAAGGCGGGGTGAAGGGACCGATTATCATGCCGGCAGCGATGTAACCTATAACCATCGGCTGCTTTAGCTTGTAGGTGATCGCAAGCATCACGGCCGCGACTATCATTATCACCGCGATGTCCTGAACCACAAAGTCAAGCGGATCGTTTCCGATGCTAAAGAACTGCGGCAATAGCGCGCTGGCTGCTCCTGTTATTGTTCCGGCCGGATTCACCGCCTATTGTTATGCGCAGCATGAATAAAAAGACAAGCTTGCAAATTGCAAGATGACAAAACTAATTATACAATATCATGCAACTACCCCGTATTGCGTTTTAAGATCAAGCGGCGCCTACTCTACCTTGCGTTTGGCGCGGCTGCCTTTCTCATCGCCTATTCCGCCGGCGCGGCTGTCCCGATGACTAACGAAGAGGCCGCGCAGGTAAGGCGCGACTTTATGGATCAGATAGGGGGCATAGACCAGAACGGGATATTCTTCAACAACGTGAGGATTGCGCTCGCAATGTTTATCCCGGCTGCCGGTGCTGCCCTTGGGATGTTTTCCGGCTTTGCCACCGGCAACGTCTTTAGCGCCATCGCAAACGCGTCGCCAGCGCTTAGCCGCATCCCACCGTTGGCAATCCTCATCACGCCCTTTGGAATCTTGGAAGTGATCGCCTACGGCATCGCCATGTCAAGGAGTGGCATGCTGATTTTCCGCCTAGTAAAGGACAAGCCCTGGCGCCAAGGCAACGGGCGGCCGTTTTTCCACAACACCCTTGTCCCCACCTTTATCGAGATCGGGATAGTTGCAGCAATTCTCCTTGCCGGCGCGGTGATAGAATGGCAGCTCATACAGCAGCTGGGCGGTCTTGGCAACAGCTTAGGCGCGTGATCATTCTTCTGGCGGCGCCTGCTGACCCTTCAAGCCGTACTTCTCGATAAACTCGCCAGCCTTTGTCGCTATCTCGTTCCACTTCCACTTGCCGACTCCCATCCTGCAGAGGTCGACCTTCCATTGATCGTTTCTTTTCATCCACCTGTAAAGCCTAAGATCTTTGCCGAACTGGCTCTGCACGACTACAAGTGCAACTATCAGGTTGCTGCTCCGGTAAATGTCGTATCCGTCAAGCACGGTGTATGTCTGGGAGACAGGATATTTGACTTCGCTCATGCATTAACTGCCGTCTAGCATCATTTTAAGGGTTGCAACAACAAAAAGGGGAGAATTAGTTCTGGCTCTCGCCGCAGGCGGGGCAGACGCGTTCAGACTTGGGCAGCTTGGCGCCACATTCGACACAGTATTTGACCGTGCCCTTGCCTTCCATGCCAACAGACTTGTCTATTGACATGAAAAAAACAAGCGTGATTTAATATTTAAAGTCATTTGTTATAGCTTTTGACATGCCTCAATAGAATCTATTTCAACCTATATAGGTTTTTGATAATCATTAATATTGTAACCTATATAGTTGAAGAAACATACCAAAACACTAAAATAATTATAATTTGTATTACTATTAAAAATGGAAGAATCGCCTTTAGATAAGGACGCGTTGCTGACTTGCCGCAAGGCAAAAGAACCTAGTGATCCCGATTGTAGCACTGCAATAGCGAGAAACTTTGTAGGAGATAGCAGAATCAAGCGAAAAAGGATTAGAAAATCGGAGCTGGATAAAGAAGAGCGAAGACACAATGCATGGATACTGAGTTCACAGGGTTATTCCCAAATGCAAATAGCATCCATGCAAAAAGTATCACAGCCTACAGTGCACAGAGATCTATGTTATGAAAAAGATGACTTTTGCTCTACAAGAGAAAAATATGCACAATTGGTAATAGAACAAAAATTAAAGGAGTTGAATGTGATTGAAGCTGGTTCGAAGGAGCTATGGCAAATAGCCAATAATGAAAAGATAGACCCCAGACAAAGAATAGCGGCCTTACAGTTATTGTTGAAGTATAATAATTCGAGATCCGAGATTGCAACTGGCAAGGGTGTAAGGTGGATAAATGTTAGAACCAAAGCTTGGGAGGCGCAAGAGAGTAATCGGATAGAAATTTAGTCAAGTTACACCTCATGGTTTTCAGGAGAGTTCCGCGTTAGTCGATTTAGCAGAATGTTGTCCTATTAATTAGCTTCAAAAATTATTCATGTCCACGCTCAAATTATTCATCTTTTTGTGCTTGACAGAACTGTCATATTCATAATTACTTCTTGCAGTTATACATAATCGCTCAAGTAAATGCATACAACTTAAAATTCAAGGTACGTCTGCCTCTTGG
>JAJPHX010000047.1 GCA_021325075.1 Nitrososphaeraceae archaeon
CGGAACGTAATCGCCCTTGGCTTTGTAAGCCTCTTTACCGACATCTCTTCCGAGATGGTTTTTGGGCTCCTGCCTCTTTTCCTGACAGGTCCACTTGGCGCTTCAAAGACCCTTCTTGGGCTCATTGAAGGGACAGCAGAAATGCTGGGCTATACTGTCAGAATGGCTTCGGGGACTGTCTCTGACAGGATAGAAAAGAGGAAGTCCATTGTGCTTATTGGCTATGCATTGTCTGCTGCAAGCAAGCCTTTCTTTGGGCTTGCAGAGAGCTGGGGCGGCGTATTTGCCGTGCGGTCGACTGACAGGGTAGGCAAGGGTATAAGGACTGCCCCGAGGGACGCGCTGATAAGTGAATCAGTACACGAGGCAAAGGTTGCCCGCGCCTTTGGTATACACCGCTCGATGGATCAGGCCGGTGCAATAGCAGGGCCACTGATAGCATTTATGCTATTTCCGCTTGTCGGGTTTAGCGGCGTCTTTTACCTTTCACTTGTACCCGGTGCAATCGCTGTTGTAGTCCTGCTCTTTTTTGTCAAAGAAAAATTCGCGCCAACAGCGCAGGCCAGAAAGTCAATATCCATCAACATTAGGAGCGTATTGGCAGAAAGGAAGTTTGTCGTGCTCATTGCGATAATGGGCATATTCAGCGTCGGCGCATTCAACTTTTCATTCATCCTTGTACGGTCTTCTGACCTCGGAGTGGCCGCTGACATGGTCGTGCTGGTCTATGCGGTGATAAACGGGGCGCACACGCTCATAGGATTTCCTGCGGGCATCTTGGCAGACAAGATAGGTAAAGAGACGATGCTGTCAGTATCGTACGGGGTCTTTCTTGTAAGCACGATCCTCATGCTTCTTGCCACAAACTCTGTTGGTGCTTTTGTAGTTGCGGCAGTCTATGGTGCCTATATCGGCATAGCCGAAACTGTGCAGCGTGCAGTGGTGCCAAAATACATCGCCGGCCACCTGCGGGGAACAGCCTACGGGCTCTATAACATGGTAATCGGATTTTCTTTCTTTGTGGCAAACATTGTCTTTGGGTTTCTGCTTGATTCTTCCGGCATCGCAACTGCAGCCACATACAGCATCGCAACTTCGATTATTGCGATTGCTGCAATGGCTGCCTTTCAGGCACTTGGAAAATCAAAAGGCTAGCGCAAGGACTTTTGCAGAACCTTTGCGATTTGTTCAAGTTCGGATGCAACGGCTTCTGCATCCTGTTTGGATATTTTCGGAGTGTCAAGAAATGCCTCCCTCTTTTTCGTCTTCTTGTTCTTTATCACTTCAATGTCAAAGTAAGTGGTGACTCCCTCTTCTCCCTGCATGAGCCTGTTGTAGTCTATCGACACAGGCGACGTCTGGTAAAGCTCGATGAGCAGGTTGTTCAGCTCTGCAAACAGCTCACTCTTTCTCTTGCCCATTGCTTCAAATTCAGGGAACTGGCTTTCAACGGCCGCCGCTTTTCTGTCAAGCTCTTCGACAAGCCTTTCGTCGTCAAACATCTTGCTGAAGAGCTCCTGGAACTCCATGCCAGTGTATCCCTTCTTCTCAAGTTCGGCTTCCACCGCCTTGTTTGCCGCGCCGGTCATGTTATTGAAGACAAGAGTTGCATCGTCTGCGATTTTCGCCAGCTCTTTCTGTATTTCAATGACGCGCCTATCTACCCTGTAATACGGAAGTGCATGAAATTGGACGCCAAAGTAGCCATAGACGTAGTACTTGCCGACGTCTTTTGTAAACTGGCAGTAGATCCTGTGCAGGTCCTCCGTAGCAGACTTTGAGATGCCAGAAGACGTCCATCCCTTTAGCTCGTTTGCCAGCTTTTGGTAGAACACCTGCACATTCTGGGGGTCAAAAGTGTCAACCTCTGCGACCGTGCCGTCTCCAAGCATGGCATTTGCCTTTCGCATGGCAATGGGTGGCGAAATGGCTTCAAGGTATGTTTTTTCCACCTTTTCAAATGCGGCGTTTGCCTGCGTGCAAAAGTAATCCGAGCCTTTGAACGGTGTCCTCATCCGCCACCTGTGAAAGCTGCCCTGCTTAATATATTCAATGACGTTTAAATCCTACACGTGAGGTACATAACCAGGGACTTGACCAAAGTGGAAGAGAACGAGGGCAAAGATGAGCAGCCAGATGAAAATACTAGCAAGACCCTGTTCAAGATGATGATGGATGCTCCATCTGGCATGCCGCAGACAAAGACCGTGGATTCTGAAACCCTCGTCTCCCAGACGCAGGACCGGCTTTGGAAGGCGCTCAAGAGGCGCTTCCAGTACGACACGTCTGTACGGCCGGGGCAGGAATACCTACTCAACCACGTAAGCAGCAAGGTTCCTCTTGTGATATTGTACGCAGACCTTGTGGGATCGACTAACATGAGCATGACCCTGCCTGTTGACAAGCTGGTGACGATAATCCGCGCCTTCACCTACGAGATGTCCTCTGTAGTGTACAGCCACGAAGGCTATGTGCTCAAGTTTGTAGGCGACGCCATAATCGCGTTCTTTCCCGCAAGCTACAACGCCCTGCTTGCATGCGACAGGGCGGTGCAGTGCGCAAGGTCGATGCTGACAGTGGTGAAAAACGGCATCAACCCTATACTGAATCAATATGATTATCCAGAACTGAATGTCAAGATAGGGATGGATGAGGGCGAAAACGTAATCGTGCAGTACGGACACGACAAGAGCTCGCAGATAGACATCCTCGGATACTGCATGAGCATAGCCGCCAAGATAACTTCGCTGTCTGGTCCAAACAGGATATCGATAGGCGAAGACGTGCACAAGATGCTGCACCCAAGCATCAGGTCAAAGTTTCGTGAAGTAAAGTTCAGCCTCGACGAATGGAAGTACACTGACAGGCAGACAGGCCAGCTATACAAGGTGTACACGATGCAGGATGCCAAGGTTTAGTATCATACACATCTAGCTTGTACCTCCATGCGCTGGAATGATCTAGGAATATTATTCCATCCTTTGAATAGCCGCGTGCTCGTGGCATGGAATAATTGGAATGCCACTATTCCACTTTTCACGCTCAAGCATGGAATAATATTCCAACTTTGGAATAATTTGAGCAGGGGCAGGAATATTCCTGATGAAAAATTATTCCACCCTGTTAGCGAGATTAAGCTGCCGCTAGTTGACATTGGATATAGAATATTGAATTTGGTATTAAAGAAGTAATTTGGGGTTACGTTTGCCAAGCCCGTTGTGTAGAATACCAAAATATTCATACAACATGCTCTCATTAGCTGTTTACATGGAGGCATAATCCAGAATTCTGTTACATAGATCTTATCTGATGGTAACAGAGCTATCCTTCAGGTCC
>JAJPHX010000086.1 GCA_021325075.1 Nitrososphaeraceae archaeon
CAGGCTGGGAGCCATCCCGCAGGGGCATTGGCAGGCACTTTGGCAGCAGCATTTCGCGCAAATGGCTGAAAGCATCTGGAACCAAAGCTATTGTGCGCGGGCATGAGCCCTGCCAGGGTTTTCGGATGGATCACGACGGCATGGTGCTGACTCTGTTTTCATGCAAGGAAGCATATCCGTCGTTCAAGGCTGCTTATCTGATGCTAAATGCAAATCAGCTTGGCAATATTGGCAATGCAAAGGACCTGTCACAATACGTCAGATTCCCAGCGTAGACTTGATCTCTTTGCACCTTTTCCGGAGCGACACTGTCGATATGTCGGCCACCTGACATATCTCCACTTGCCGGAGAAACTCGTTGCAGTTCTGCGATGCAAGGTAAATGACTGCGCCAGCAAGCGCTCTCGGGTTCTTGCCAAGCGAGATTCGGTTTTGCTGAACAAGAGCATAGATTCTGAGTGCCTCCCTTTTGGTCCTTTCGCTCAGATCAAGCCTGTTTGCGATAAGCGTGACATAGTCCGGGCCATGGAGCACCGGCATCTGCAACGAGAGTTCTCTCAGGATAAGCTTGTAGTGCGCCATCACGTCCTTGCTTGTGAGGTTGCAGACGGTGGCGACATCAGCCACGGTCTTTGGGGTTGCAGTCTCTCTGCATGCCGCATAAAGCGCCGCCCCTACCAGACCAAGCGTTGACCTGCCCTTGGCAAGCTTTTTGATAGCGGCCTTTCTGTAAATGTACGCTGCGCTTTCCATGACTGCCTGACTCAGGTACAGCTTGTCTCCAAAGTTGTTGAGAAACTTGAGTGCCTTCTCTAAGTTTCTAGAGATCGAGTCGTTGAGCTGCGATCTGTTGTTCCAGGTGCGCAGCCTCTGCATCTTCATCTTTTGGGCCGGCTCCAGCACCTTACCCCTTGCGTCAGTATCGTCAAGCCCGATCAGCGTCGAAAGGCCTTTGTGATGAATGGCAAGAGACTCTGGCATCCCAGTCCTTGTCCTGTCGCTGTACTCTGACGGGTTTAGCGCGCCGACGGAATTATCTGCATGGAAAATCTTGTCATCTGCAACGCAGCCGCAAGAGCTGCAGACAAACTCGCTTGAGACCATGTCAAATATCACGGTCTCGCTTTCACATTGCTTGCAATATGTCGGATTATCAGAACGTATTTGTTGTTCAGCTGATTCCATCGCAATTGAGAAGCGCGCTCTTTTATTATCTCTAGTTTTTCTAGAAATCAGAGAATCAAGCGTTCCAGCAGAATTCTATAAGAAAATACCTTCTTCTATGGGCTCTCGGTTCGAGTTTTAAACAACATTCTTCTGTGTCCTTAACCCGGATTATAAAATCGTGTAAATTGGTTCTAGAATGCGTCCATTATTAAACAATTAAAAACATAGAGTTTGTGTTGCTGGATAGCATATTATTTGCAATCGCCACATTTTTCTGGCTTTCTTATGTGCCAATAGCCGCCCTATCACTCTACAAGCTGGTAAAAAACAGAAACATATTTGTCGAAAAGGATCTGCGCAGGATACATAACGACCCTGCGATAATATTTCAGATAACGACGCGCTCTGCTACAAAGACTCCTGTAGTAAAACGCGGGATATTCTCTATAATTAATTCTGCCCACCAAGTGAACTTTTACAACTACCAGATCTCTGTCGTGACAGATGACTCGCAGGATGCCAAAACGTTGGAAAGCGAAAAGTGCGAAGTAGTGGTGGTCGATAAAGAATTCCATACAAACGCAATCAAAAAAGGCAGGGCACTGCAATACGCGGTGGAACACCGCCGGCTGTCTGGCAAGAACACGTCAAAACACTGGATATTTCACATGGACGACGAAAGCTACGTGACACCTCAGACCGTGCTTGCACTGCTCAAATTCATCAGAGAGAAGAAGGGGGTCGCGTCTGAAGGCCCGATATTTTACCCTCTGAAATTCGAGTCGGCAAACCGGCTGACTGCGATCGCCGAGTCGATAAGGCCGTACGCATGCTACGACTGTGTGTCGCAGATGACAAACCCTCCACCACTCCATATGCATGGAAGCAACCTGCTTGTCAGGTCAGATATTGAAGATGACATCGGGTGGCAGTTTGGACCAACCCTTGCGGAGGACCAAATGTTTGGCTTTAAGGTCTATGAAAAGTACGGCCAAGGGTCGATGGGCTGGCATGGTGGCATACTTTTGGAGCAGCCACCGCTCAACCTAAAGGATCACTTTTTCCAGAGGCGTAGGTGGGTCTTGGGCACACTGCAGAACCTCCGCAAGTTTCCGCGATGGCACAGGTACAAGCTGATGTTCAAGTCAGTGACATACTTCCTCGGGTTTGCTTCCGCGGTTGCATCTGCAGCCTACAGCGTGCATAACTACCTGCCATTTCTACTTTCATTTCAGGAGCTTAACTACAGGATAAGCTCTGAAATATTTTCGCTGCCAACCAAGTTCTCCGGACTATCGCTTGACTCGCTTGCCCACTCGGCTGCAACCATAAGCCCTGTAGAAGTAGGGATAGGGACGCTCCTGCTTTTTACGTCGCTTGTCTGGCTTGCGTCGTACCAGCTGGGGCTGTTTTTGAACCTGCGGTATTCAAAGATGGGCTGGGCAAAGCGAATAATGCTCCACGTGCAGACCCTTATCCTGTGCCCTGTAATAGGGCTGGTCGAGACATTCCCCGCGTTCTGGGCCACGATAGAATACCAAATCCGCAAAAAGCAAACCGAAAAAGTGCCAGTCTACGACTTTTACGTCATAAGCAAGTAGCCTAGAGCGCGCTGGCCACTGCCGCCAGAGGCCGCCTGCTCTTTATCGCTAACACAGAAATGATTGAAAATGCCATGCTTGCGAAATACCAGTTTGGTATTGCGGTGAAATATGCGTCGGTTGATCCCATGAACCTTGTGGTCCATTCGCCTTGGGATATCAGTTTGCCAGCATTAGAATCGCCATGCACAGGTGCAACAGCACGGAGAGCAAACCATGTAAAGTCCTCGACTACTAGCATCGAGGAAAACAACGCTACAGTTAGGATAAGGCTTGGAATGGCACCTTTTATACCGTGCATCGTGAGCAGGGCATAGGCGGTCAGGCCAAACACTGCCGCCATTATAAAATGGTAGGGATATACAAGCGAAAACATGACAGGGTTATATCCAAATGTCGTGTCCCTGATGGCATAATACTCAACAAAGCCATATGCAATCGAAAACAGGGAAGCAGACAAGACAAGCGCCCAGACTTTTCGCATCAATTGTCACGTTGAATGTTATAGAACATTCGATTGGGATATTACAGTATGCGCTTATCAATTTTGCTGTATTTTAGAGAAGGATCGTCCACTTTCTCATCCTGTAGATTCTATACATTATTGGGTGTACGGAATATCGACTGCTTTCAGATCTTCAGCTGCTTCAACATTGTCATGTATGGTGCCCGCCTCTTGTACAAGCACTGATGTTTCGTCGTACCGCGCGCTAAAATGTGTCAAGAATAGCTTTTTGACGCCAGCGTGCTTTGCCAGTATCGCAGCCTCTGTAGCGGTGGAGTGCCAGTTTTCAATCGCCTTTTGCTGCTTGTCTTTGCTGTACGTGGACTCAAAGACAAGGACATCGCACTCGCGGAAGAATTTTGTCAGCTTCTCTGTCGGTCTTGTATCGCCGGATATTCCAATCTTTCTGCCCTTGCGCGGCTGCCCAACCACCTGGCTTGACTTGATCTTTCTGCCCTTGTAAGTGATATCGTGCCCATGTTGGAGCTTGCTGTACATCTCTCCCTCTGGTATCCCAAGCCTCTTTGCTTCTTTCACGTCAAAGACACCCGGCCTGTCAAACTCTTCTAGGCAAAACGCAAGGGACGGGATGGAGTGCTTTGCTTCGCAGCATACCACTTGATAGTCATTTTCTTTTACAACCAGACCTTCCTTCTCTATCTTGTGTACAACCAAGTCAAAGGTCAGGCCAAAGTTGATTATCCGCATGTTCTCTCGCAGGAATTCTTCCACTTTTGGCTCGCCGTAAATGTCGATGCTCTTTTCTCTTCCCTGCAGCGCCATTGTCTGCAAAAGCCCGAGCAGACCTACGCTGTGATCTGCATGCATATGGCTGATGAAGATTTTCATTTTCTTGTTCGTGCCAAGGCCTGCCTTGATGAAGTTGCGCTGCATGCCTTCGCCGGCATCAAACAGCAACAGCTCGCCTCCCCTCAACAACGCTATGGAGGACAGCCCACGCTCTACAGTCGGGGTAGCCGACGAGGTGCCAAGGAAGACCATCCGCATGTTTGCCATTGGTTGGAGCTACGATAATGCTGGGTCAAATTTATGCTAATCAATCGCTACATGTAACGGGACTTGAGAGCATCAGCTATTGCCGGGCTCATGTCCACCTTGGAGTATTCGCCGGGAACCGAGTTGGTGGCAATAATGTCCTGCACGCCGGCCGCCTTGATCCTATGTGCCGCGTCGCCAATCAATAGCGCGTGAGCGCACATCGCATAAACCTTGCCCGCTCCTTTTTTCCGCAGCACTTCGGCGGCCTTGACAATGCTGCTGCCACTGCTTATCATGTCGTCCACCAAAATGACATCTCTTCCTGTCACATCGATATCTAATTTCCCGTCAACTGTTACTTCGCCAGTGCTCCTATCGCGGGATTTTTTCAGAGCCATCATGTCTGTCTTCAGATGTTTTGCAAATTCCCTAGCTCTGTCAGAGCCGCCCGCGTCAGGCGAAACGGTAATGGGCTGCTGCAGCTTCATTCTGGTAGAAGCATAATTTGCCAAAAGCGGGATCGAAGAAACATTCTGGATACCTATAGTGAAATGCGACATCGCAAGCTGGCTGTGTACGTCGACTGTTATCACGTGCCTGATGCCAGCAGCTTCAAGGAGCTTTGCCACAAGCGCAATGCTCACCACCTCGCCTTCAAGAAACGCCCTGTCCTGTCTGGCGTACGCAAGGTATGGAATAACCGCGCAAACGTCTTGCGCCCCGCTGTCGGCGCATTTCTTTGCCATCATCAGAATCTGCATCAGGTGAGTATCAGCGGGCGGGTGGGCAGACTGGACAATTATGCAGTTTCCTGCAGCCTTGCTTCCGATCTTGATCTTGCTCTCGCCGTCTGAAAACACCCGCAACTCTGCCGTCATGAGCTGCGCATCAAGGTGCTTTGCAATTCTGGCTGCAAGATCGGACGACGCCGGCCCCGATATTACTGATATCTCTGGCAATGTTCTGACAGGTAGGGTACGGCATCCTAATATCTATTCTGCGCGCCTTCGGTGTTTTTAAATAACCAAGACTGCTCACACAAATTGTACTTGCGGCACCTAGCTTTTGCAATATCTATCATAATATCCCTGTCAATTGTGCAGGGCCCTGTGTTTGCCGCCGGTTCATTTTCATTCCATAACCCGTCGTCCTTTGTAGACGAATCCAAGATCCTGCATGTCCTAGGCGAAATCAGGAACGAGTCCGGCACTCCGATGAAAGACATCCTCATCAAGGCGTCATTTTATGACAAGGCTGGCAAGCTTGTTGACGAATTTGAAAGGGAGCCTGCCCTGCAGACAATAAATGCCGGCGAATCGTCGCCGTTTGACATACTGTACACAGACCAGAAAACAGTTGACAACATAGCAAACTTTACGCTGTCTGCCACGGGGCAGGCGACTGAGGCAAAGGAAAAGCAGCTGAAAATCCTCTCTGCAAATTCGCGGCTAGACGTGTTTGGAACGTATTTTATCAACACGCTGGCAAGAAATAACGGGCAGGAAAATGCAACAAACAGCATCGTGGTGGCGACCCTTTACGATAAAGACGGCAAGGTGATATCTGTTGGGAAGGCGCTGGCAGAGGCGAGCCCTGGCAGCTCTGACATCCTTCCCGGGACAGAAGCGCCATTTAGTGTAACAATCCCGGAGAAATTGCAGACGTACAAGACAGCCAAGTATTCGCTTACGGCAGAATCTGACCAGTACATATCTGATGCGGTGATGCTTCAGGCAACAGGTCCGGGCTTGAGCTCGTCAAGCGGAGGCAACCAGACAAAAAGCGGCTGCCTCATTGCGACGGCTGCATTTGGAAGTGAGCTTGCTCCGCAGGTACAGGAGCTCCGGTCGTTTAGGGATGGTATCGCACTCCAAACCCTTGCGGGAAGTAGCTTCATGAACGTGTTCAACGGCTGGTACTACTCTTTCAGCCCGTCAGTCGCTGACTATGAGCGCGGCCAGCCGTGGCTCCAGAGCGTGGTGAAGGCTTCGATATATCCACTGCTTGGAATCCTTGACGTAAGCACCACTGTATATTGGTTTCTTGCCTTTGACAACGAGCTTGCTATAATGGGGGCCGGGGTCACTGCCAGCGCTCTCATCGGCTTGGTATACTTTGCGCCGGCGGCATTAGCTCTTGGCGTTGTCATCAGGAAGAAGAGATGGAACATGAAAAAAGCGAAATTCATTTTGGCGATTACCCTGTCAGCAAGCGTTCTGGCGATAATAGTTGCAGAGCTTGCCGCAACGCCCGAGGTTATGATGTTTGGCACCGCGCTCTTGGTGCTATCTGCGATAAGCGCCGTAGTCATTGCAGTGGCTAGAATGATCAGATCGTGAAACGCTCTATCTTGCCAGAGTTGATAATCTTGGTTGTTAGTTCTGCCACCCCGTCAACGTCTATTCCATGATAGAGGCCGCCCTGTCCATCCAGCTTTTTCATTGCCCGCCGCAAGATGGACAGGCAGATTTCAGGCTCATTCTTTTCATCATGCACAAAGGCGGCGGCAACCAGTATTATGCCGTTTAGGATGGCCTTCTCATTGCCACTAGCAGTCTTCCACACCGATTCAAGGGCTTCATGGGCGCCCCAGTATTTTTCATCATTGAACAGCTGCACCGCATGCTTGATCGCTTGATCTTTTTCCATGTGGTGTTCCACGATGTGCTCATAGCTGGCTAATGGCGAAATGGATTTTAGTCTGTCAACTATGTCGCCAATGGCTGCGCTGTCTGAAATGCTTGTGTCAAACTCAACGTACTTCTTTGACACCCTTGCATCGCGGACGACTACTTCATCGCCTTCCACAAGCTCCCTTGCCATATAGAGCAGAACCGTCGCGTCTTTGGAGGTGTGCGACCTATTCTGCAGGTGTATCATGTACCTCTGCATGCCCTAGCATACATTTTAGCGGCATGCCAAAATAAACTTTGTAAAAAAGAGGTTCGCTAAGTATTAGACCACTGCTAGTTTAAATATCCACGTACAAGTTGCACTAGATCGATGAAGACGTTGAACGTTGACGATCAGACGTACAAGCGGCTGACGTCTATAATGAGCGACATGATGCATGCGAAAAAGCACGACATCAGCTACGATGATGTCATAAACGAGCTGATAGACGTATACCACGACAGCCTTGCATTTAGCGGCGAAAATGCCGGAGGCTAGGGAAATTTAAATTGCGGTTGCGCATATTTGCTATCCGATGCGCACCGCCATTGCCGCGCTCTCGATTACCCTCGCGCTCTTGTTCGGAGTTATTGCAATAGCAGCAAGCGCGTATGCTGCCGATGACCCTGTGAAAATAATAGCACAGTCATCGTTTATCGACTCTGAAAACAGGCTAAATGTCGTAGGCACTATCAGAAACACCGGCAGCATGCCTGTTCAGGTTACAATGGGGCTCAACGTTGAAGACGGAAACGGCAGCCATACGATGCAGCAGCCAACGTACGGCCGTATAATCTGGCCATTGAATGACTCGCCTTTCAAGTTTGTAGTAAATGGCACTGCAGGCAAGCCTTTCATAATGAATGTTCAACAGGCAGAAGCGTCAAACCAGCTGGTGCTTGTGCTCAACTATACGAGCATGGCTGCAGGAGGAGACCGTGCATTCGTGGGGACAATCAAGAACACGGCCCCATTTGACTTCCATAACGTCAGCATTTTTGCCTCTGTTCGCAGCGACAACTGGACCCAGCTGGACACCGTTAGAAGCGATGTCATCCCTGTGCTAAAGTCAGGGGAAGAGAAAGCGTTTGTAGCCAAGCCTGATCCTGCAGTCAAGTCAAGGACGGCCTATTACAGCTGCGCTGGAATCGATTTTGACGCACCTATCGCGACGATAGACGCCGGAAACGGCAAGGTCATCTCTTATGATCTGCGCACCATATCCCAGATAAGCAGCATGAGATATGAAAATGCCAACGATAGCATCGCATTTGGGATAAGACCTTACAGTCCTAATGGTGGACCAGTGAGCCTGAAGATACCGCAGTTCAACCAGAACCAAACATTGACCGTGATGTTGGACGGCCAACCGCATAATGCGTCTATCAAGGGCGACGGCAGGACGATGTACATCGACTTTTTCGTACCCAAGGGAGACCATGAGGTAAAGATCCAAGGAGTGAAAAACGTGCCCGAGCTGCCGTCTGCCGCCATAGCCCTGGCAGCCGTAACAGCTGTCGCAATAGCGACAACAAGGTTCAAGGCAGCGTTTAAACTGCTCTAGGATTTTACAAAATCTGATGGACATCTTTCTGATAGACAAGTCGGAGGGCGAGATTAAGATTAGCCTGTACGACGACAACCTTGCCCTGATCGAATCAGAGTCTTTTGCAGACCTGTACACGCTGAATTTCCACCTGCAGACCCTTGTCAAGAAGCGCGGGATCGAAAAGGGGCTGCTAGTTATACATGACAAGGACAAAAATGCTGTCAGCCTGTCGCTTGCAAGCGACGAGAACTCATTCTTCGTTGGCAGCTAAACGGAAATTCTTTAGCGCAACGGCCACCTTTGCCGTACAATGACAGGCAGGGCATTCTGCCCAGTTGCGGCCACCAAAATACATCCATTCAAAGCCGCACTTATCATAGGTGCACTTGAGCCACCTTCCCCTCGGAATCTTAGCCCAGTTATCCTGCATCGGCTTGCGTGCGCGCCGGGCCGATCTCGGGTTGCGCCTGGAATTTAGATACGGCACGATCCATTGCATCACCTTTTCCCAGTTAAAGATATTGTGATCCTATCTTTATTTCTACATATACAGAAATATTGTATATTTTTCACATAGATGACCCGTATGTAACCATAGAAGCGACAATTCTTATATATGTCACTTTCCTTAGCCTTTAGCTAATGAACAAGGCAATCGTTGCAGGCTTGGCTGCCGGTGTTCTGGTAGTAGGACTAATTTTTAGTCCAC
>JAJPHX010000009.1 GCA_021325075.1 Nitrososphaeraceae archaeon
GATGGAATAGTGATCGAAAGGAGCACATACTATCCCGAAATGCCAGACACCTATTCTGGATCATACGTTTGCGTCATACCACACATGAAAAATCCGTACATGGACGCAGCCCTTCCAATAAAATTATTTGATGCGATGGCGTCAGCCAGGCCTGTCATTAGCACGAACTGCTATGAAGCAGGCAAGCTTGTCGAGGATGAAAAATGTGGCCTTGTCACAGAATGTGCTTCCCAGTCCTTGGCCGAGTCGATTGATTATCTGCTTGACAACCAAGCAATTGCAGAAGAGATGGGGGAAAGGGGACGAGAAGCCGTTGAGAAGAGGCACTCATGGGACCATAGAGCACAGGCGATAATTGAACAAATTCAGTGAATATGGTCGCAGGTTTTGCTTTCCATATTCATTGCATAAAAACACAGCTTGGTAGAAAAGATAAGGATCGATGTCATCTAGACATCCATCTTGCTCTGCCGCCGAACCTTGTCAGTGCTATTATGCTCGCGACTATTGCAGATATTAACACCAGAGTCACTCCTCCCACTGGAAATTCTGGGACTGCTGCAACGGCCTGTGTCAGTTTTGCATCGATTGCGCTAATTTCTGAGTCAAGCTGATCTTGCGGCACTCTATTTTTTATCATGTCCCTCAAGTCGGTAACCATCATTGTTTCCAGTTGGTGGACCAGCTCGCTTTGCCCGTTATTTTTCAAGTCGGCTTCTGCATACTCGATGTTGTCCAGATACGCGCTGACTGCAAGGTCTGAAGACCGATTGTAATTGCCATTTTTGTACTCTATTGAAACCTGTTTCAGAATGCTTCTGGCATTCTGGATATATTCTACAGAGGTCTTTGTTTCATTCTGGCTTTGCGCGTGCGCTTGCGGAATCGCTGTACTTATAGATGCCAGCACAATGAATGCAATGGCCCCGGATACGCCTGCAAGAAGAATGTAGTTTGATTTCATTTTCGGTTATGTCTTGTTAGGCCAGCCTAATTTAAACTATAAGCGACAGTCTAATAGTGCATATTCGTGATGCCCTTATAACTCCGATGAGTCTCCATATATCAAAGGAAAATATCCTTGAACTCAAAGCACTGCCTGGTTATTTCTTTAACACTCCTCATTTCCTTTTTAGCGCTGGCCGCAGTTGTGTCGCCAAGGATTAATGGCAGCAATACTCCGATCATTAACGCCGACGCATCGGCATTTTTGTATGTTAACGAGTCGCACTACAAGTCACTTGATCAGCTGATGATCTTGATGACAAATTACGGGAGGGAGGTAATATGGACAGCCGCCGGCATCTTGATATTCATTTTCGGTGGCTGGACAGGAAAAAAGACTTCCATTGTCATGGCGCTGGCAATGATCGTCCTGATCCCAATCGGCGCGCTGGCAAAGGAGGCAATAGGCAGGCCAAGGCCGCTGATACCGGATAAAGACTTCCTTATTGCCGCTGATACCGATTTTGCGTTTCCGTCAGGCCATGCGGTTATAGTGTCAGCCGGCGCGGCTACAGTATTGGTATTGTTTCGAGGCTCGTACAGGAAACTGGCGGTATCCATTTCTCTGGCAGTAGAGGCAGCCCTTGTATGCTTTTCCAGAGTGTACGTCGGTGGCCATTATCCGCTAGACGTGATAGGCGGGATGTTGCTGGGAGCCGGTGTTGCATTTGCCTTTATTGCGGCCGCCAAGCGTATCGACCAGCTTTTGCAGCCAATAGCCAAGGCTCTGAAAAGATGACTGGCTACTGGAAATCGTTTACAACGGCTCTCAAGCCATAGTATTTTTCAGTCGTGGCCATCGCTTTTTCAATCTCTGCCAGAGAGTATCGATGTGTAACGATTCTGGACAGATCGACTATCTTCTCTGCCGCGATCCTGGCGGCTTCCTGCAGCATCGCTGGCGTGGAGCTGAAGGCTCCTGTGATGGAGACTTGGTTATAATGAAGCCAGTTGGCGTCAAGTGGAAACACCTGCCCACTTGGCATTCCTGCAAAGATGTTGATCTTGGAATTCTTGCCCACGATCTTTGTCGCAAACTCTAGTGCGGCGGGGCTGCTCGTCGAAACAACTGCAATGCTGGCTCCTGCCGCACCGGCAAAATCTTGTACCTCTCTGGTTGTCACGTCAATATCAGAATCATTATACGCAAATGCTGCGTCCGCGCCCATAGATCTTGCTTTTTCCATCCTTGACGATATCTTACCCACCACTGCGACCCTTGCTCTTGTCAGCTTTTTGAACAGCTGCACGTGGAGAAGCCCCATCGGTCCGTCACCTATGATCACTATGGAGTCTGACTTCGCCGCAGGGGCAAGGCGTGAAAAGCTGTTAAGGCAGCATGCAAGCGGCTCGAGCAGCGCGGCCTCTTCGTCGCTGAGGGTGTCAGGCACAGGCACAAGGCCGCCGATCTTGGTTATCTGGTCAGGTACCACGACGTACTGAGCAAACCCGCCGTCAAGGGTCGAGCCTATTTCTTTCAGGTTCATGCAAAGGTTGTACTGGCCGCTCTGGCAGTATGCGCAGCCAAGGCATGGGATGAGGGGACATACTGCAACCCTTGCTCCGGCCTTTATGATCCTGCCTTGCACACTGACGTCATTTTGGATTTCGCCGCAAAGCTCATGTCCCAGAATCACGGGCGGGCTAACTTTTCGATGGCCGTTTCTGAATACCCTGGCGTCATATCCGCACACCGCACAGGCGTTTACTTTAAGGGTGGCCGGCTTGCATTCAAAAGGTACTTCCTGCACCGAAATATTGTTGGGGCCATGAAACACTGCAGCCCGCATGCTGTTTTTTCCCATGTTCGATTGGTACTGTAAATTTGTTCTACAACCTAAAAAGAGTTACAATTGATTTACCAGTGCACATGAGTCGACTATTTGAACCGCATATTCACATGTATTCCCGAACCACCGACGACTATGACGCGATGTCCAAGGCCGGGATAGAGGTAATAGTCCAGCCGTCATTCTGGCTTGGCAGCCCCCGGACGCACGTCGCCACGTTTGAAGACTATTGGGAGCACATGATAACATTTGAAACAAAGCGCGCAAAAGACTATGGAATCGAGCACTTTGTCTGTATCTCCGTGAACCCAAAGGAGTCTATGGAGAGGCCGCTTGCCATCGATGCCATGGAGGCCATGAAAAAATATCTCGATCGCGAAAGGGTGGTGGCGCTTGGCGAGATAGGCTACAACCTGATAAACGATCTAGAAGAGGAGGTGTTTGTAAAGCAGATGGACATTGCAACCGAAAAGGACATGCTGATGACTATTCACCTGCCACACAACAACAAGCCGGAAGGCATGCGGAGGATTGAGCGCATTTTGAACAGCGAGCAGGGCAGGCGC
>JAJPHX010000138.1 GCA_021325075.1 Nitrososphaeraceae archaeon
GACAGATCCTGCTTGCACGCGACAACTTTGGCAGCGGCAGTTCCAGAGAACACGCAGCATGGGCAATTCTTGATTATGGATTTCGCGCAGTGATAGCGCCATCATTTGCTGACATTTTCTACAACAACTGCTTCAAAAACGGCATACTGCCAGTAAGGCTCGCGCCGGAAGAAGTGGAATATCTTTTCAAGAACGAGGACCTTGACATTGAGATAGACCTGCCAAAACAGACGGTGACGGCAGCCAATCGGCAGATGCATTTTGAGGTAGACGAATTTAGGAAAAAGTTCCTGCTTGAAGGACTTGACAGCATAGGACTCACCCTCCAGCTTGAAGGCGATATTGCGAGGTATGAAAAGCAGAAGCAAATGTTCGCCCCGACCAACTGACAAGATTTTTATCCTTAGCCACTTTGAGGAAAGGTGAGAAAGTAGTTGGCCGGCATCGTAGCCATTTACAGTCACGCCGCGTCGGAATCAAAGAGCAACAATGTCATCTACTATCTTGTAGACGCGATGAGGCTGCTCCAGCACAGGGGCAAGGCTTACTGGAAGATGATGGTGGGCAACGGATCGGCCGGCGCCGAAGGCTCGCTCCCTGACAGCAAGACGATTTTGAACGTTGCGCAGAAGGAAAAGCTGCGCGGAAGCAGCGGGATAGGCTACCTATCAAAAAGACAGCCGCCCTTCACGAGCATGAACAATGTCTGGGTGGCGTTTGACGGGTTCTTTGTAGACACTGAAAAGCTGCACCTGCACCCATACATCGGACCTGCAAAAGACTCTGATTCGCTCTTCAAGATTTACCATATCTTCACCCAGCTTTTAGTCGAGAGGAAGAACGCCGAGAGGGCGGCCGAGTTTCTGGACAGGCACCTCCGGGGCAACCTGATAATAAAGGTGGGTGACGAGATTTACGCGTACCGCGACGGCACAGGGTTCAAGCCGCTTGTCACGGCGACCAACAGGGACAAGACCCTGAACATCATTGCTTCAGAGAATTCGCTCAAGACCTCGCTAATAGACATGGAGTTTTCAGACGTCCCGCCCGGCCAGTTATTGAAGATGAGCAAGAAAGGCGGGCTAGAAGTTCTAGCAAGCACGTCAAACTCCCGGATGATGATGGACCCATTTGAGTTCATACGGGAGTCAAACGTCGTCGCAACCGTCAACGGCAAGAGTATCTATCAGATCCGAAAGAACATTGGCAGAGAGCAGGCAAACTTTATGTCAAAAGAATTGCCAGACATCGACTCTGCCTATGCCGAGCCGGACTATACCCGCCCGATGACTCTTGGCTTTGGGCTTGAATACCAAAAACATTTTCACACTTTTGAGCTTGCCGAAGGCATAATCAAGGACAGGTACGACGACGCGGACCACATGATCGACTTTTCAGAGCAGGTCAGCAAGAACAAGCTGCTCACTACTGGCAGGTCGCTCAAGTTTGTCATGCAAAACCTCGCGCAGGGCAAAAACATCGCAACCGTGCAGGGTACAATCCAGACTGGCAGCACGACCCGCGAGACAATATACTACCTGAGAAAGGCCGGCGCAAAGCGGATAGACGTCATAGTCAGCTACGTGCCGACGGTGGATGGCAGGCAGGTTGGGCTGTACACCCAGAACCGCGACCTTGTGGCAAACAAGTACGTGGGAGAGGTGCCAGACATCAATATGCTGAACCAGAATATTGCAAGGGAGATAGGATCCGACTCTGTCTACTATAATTCGCCGGCCATACTTGCAAAGGGCATCGGGGTGCCTGAGAACAACCTCTGGTTCCCTGAATGGGTAAGGTTCCTCGATTACAAATGAAGGCAAGCGATACCGACCCGGGCAGGACAAACCGACCGCCCGACAGGATAAAGGTCCTTCTGGCCGGAGGCAACCAGCAGAACCAGGGCTTTGTCATAAAAAAGATAGAGATGAGGCAATACGTTGAGCGAAAAGACAGGGATCTTGGAGACTACTCTCTTCTTACAGTAGTAGTTGACACGGACAGGGGAGAGGTGGAAATGAAGTATGACGAGGGTTTTCGAGGATCTGACGCGCTTGACTCTGCCGTGACGATGCTTATGCAATATACCGGCCTTGCGTCGCTCATAAATAGGGCGCTCATAGAACTGCAGCGCTAATTCGGGTAGCTTAATTTCATACAATGCTCTAGAATAGTGATGCTTCTGTAAAATATAGCTGCAAGTCAACCAAAACCAGTGGCGCTATACAGCAGCATCAAATTGAATTTCTTGCAAGTCCGGGAGCGGCTATGCACCTGCGGGCATCCGATGAAATACCATATTCAGGGGGCATCAAAATGCCTCTTTGGCGTATGTGGTTGCAACCACTACATGACGCTACGCTAGAGAAGTTTTTCTGCTTCGCTGAGAGAATTGACACGCACCGGCCAGTCAAAGTTCTTGTTCCATGGCTGGTTGAACAGTATCGCCGACTTTGGGGCAACGATGTCTACTAGGTTTTTTGGAGCGTCGTCTATAAGGACATCAAAAGGGTAGCTGGCTTTTGGCACTGCGTCGTAGATAAACAACAGCTCATCCGTATAAACGCGGTTTAGGTCAAGCCACTTGGCGACGTACGGCACCGTCGGCCTCTCGCGCTTTGTGATTATCGAGATCCTGTAGCCCTTGCGATGAATCCTTTTCGTGACATCGCCTATCCCGGGCTCGGTTGAAGGAATTTCGTGCCACCGGTACTTCCAGACGTAGCTGAAGTACTTGTACACTTGGTCTGGCGTTATTGGCAGGACCGTCGGGATGTCCCAGTTGACAATCTGGCTTTTCGTGACCTTTGTCTTGCTCCGCTTACTGTACTCGTCTGCCCAGACAAGCATCACGTCGGCAAGGACAGAATCGACATCGATCGCCACTGTCTTGACTGCTTTTGTCACTCCTGCCGTTGTTTCTTCTTCAACCGCCAATGTAGCTTGCAGTAATCATTGCGTATTTATAGAATATCAATGGGGTCGGCCGGATTCGAACCAGCGACCTCCAGCGCCCGAGGCTGGCATCCTGCCAAGCTAGACAACGACCCCTGAATTTCAGAGTGTCTGGATGCCACCCGTATTATATTCAATACGAATGATCTGTTGTTTTGTGGGACCTAAGTTCTTTGAAACTGGCAAAAGCGCGTTGACACTTTTCGCACTGCCACTGGTTGGCTTTTGCATCCTGGTACGAACCAAACGCGGTTTCTCCAACGCGGTACGTCCTTGTCCGGTGATCATAGGTCACCGGGTTATGATTAACTTTGTACTTGATGCTGCTCATAGCCGGATACTTGCTTCATTATTTTTGGCTTAAAAATACAATGGTGACACAATACAGAAGAAACTTCTACAACCAACTACTGCGGACTGAGCGTTAAGCGGGAATGTTGTGCTTTGTCCTAAGGTGCTCCTTGAATTCTGCTGGACTATCCAACTTCGTCTTGCACAGGTCGCAGAAAGGCGGCTCAATGTCGAGAGGATTGCTATCCTACACACCTGAAATGGCGTTGCATGAGATAAAAAACAATACGATAACTTTATCTTCGACAATAAGCTAAGCGATTGCATGGCCGATTCGGTGTTCATATACGGCGTGACAACAGGGATATTCGCCTTTCTTGTGGCAGTACTCTTTGCCTCGAGGGGAGCGCGAAAGCGGCGCGGGCCTGCAAATGAAGAAATAGCAGAATCAAACTCGTCTGGAGGGTCGGAAGGCGGAGAAAGAAGAATCAAAAAGTTTAGGTCAGACGGCACGCCTGTTTATGACTAATAGA
>JAJPHX010000002.1 GCA_021325075.1 Nitrososphaeraceae archaeon
CCACTGGTTCCAATCGTAACAGCATGTTCTCTAGTTGTAGTTCCATCGCTCCACTTGCTAAAGAAGTATCCTCCATAGTCTCCTACGGATACAGTATAGCTCCCTGCCGATAAGGTGAATGACGCAGGAGAAAAGCCTGTCTTTACAACGGAACCACTCTGTCTTACTTCAATCCAGTAGCCTGTTAGTGGATTGTTATTTTGGTCTTTGGAACTTACTGTAAGATTTGGAGAGTCTGCCATGACAGTTGCTGTCAGCGCCGGTATTGCTGCCAAGAGTATAGCTATTGTAAAAAATGCACTGTACTGTGTCTTCATTATGTATGGCTGATTGCAGAATAATAAAACGTGAAAGGAAAAATCGAACTGGAGACGGTAGCTGAACTTTCAATGTCGTGAATTTTCCTTACTGATCAGTGCAATCTATAAACTGCGGTAAGGTTTGTGGAGGTTACATCACCAGAGATGATAGTATGAAATCTCTCAGTACTATTGTCTTGTTCCCAGTGATCAAATATATAATTGCCATAGTCTGCCACAGCGACTTGGTATTCTTGATTGTTGTTTACCGTGAATGTAGCAGGAGAAAATGCCCAGTCGATGAACGATCCTCCTTGCCATAAAGTTGTATAATATCCTGTAATTGCATTGCCTTGGCTATCTTTGCTGATGACAGAAACTGTAGATTGTCCTCTGGCTAATGGTACTACATTACTATAAACCGCAGTAAGCACTGTTGATGAATTCATTTCTGCAGTTACAGTCCTTTCCCTAACTGTACTGCCATCTCCAAGCCACTTGTTGAAAAAGTACGAGCCATAGTCCTGTACTGCAACTTGATACTCTTGACCGGCCGAAAGCGTAAATGTCACTGGCGTAAAGCCACTAGCTATTACAACATTGCCTTGTGATAGTGTAGTATAATAGCCGTAGATCCTGCCGCCTAAAGAGTCGACTGACTCTACCTCTACTGAGGACTGATGTGATTCTGGCGAGTTATTGTTGTTAGTATTGCGGTATACCGCTGAATATTGAATATCTGATAAGGCCGATACACTTCTCTCTCTCATTTTAGAGCCGGTATCCTTCCAATGGTCGAACACATAATCGCCATAGTCTGCCACAGCCACTTGATATTCCTGCCCCCTGTTCAAGGTGAATGACGCAGGAGAAAAGTCTGAAGTAACAGTGCTTCCACCCTGTGAAAGAATCGTGTAATATCCGAAGATAGGATTTCCGCCTGATTCTTCAGTATTTATCATAAGCTCAATCGAGGATGATCTGACGGCATTTGCAGCATCAACCCTGCCAAAGCCATAGTCCGGATCTTTTCCTGATGGACCAAGGTCAACTGCAGTAGTGTCAAGAACCTTCCTTATTTCATCACTAGTCCATATCGAATCACCATTTGTGATGGTTGGGTACCACAGTCGCTCCTCAGTTCCTTTGATAAGCGCTGCCACGCCTGCAACATGCGGCGCGGAGTCGGATGTCCCATCGTCTGAGTGGTAAGGTCCACCAAGGCTGAGCGGGTATGTAGAGACAACCCTGACACCGGGCGCAACGAGCTCAAGAGAAGATCCAGTGGCAGAGAATGATGCTCTTACATCGTTTGAATCCGTTGCTCCAACTGAAATCACCTCTCCATAGGCAGCTGGATAGTCTATCGTTCCTGGCACATTTCCGGCAGCAGCTACGAGAACTATGCCGTGGGAGTATGCGTTGACTATTGCATCATGTAGAGCAGGTGAATCAGATTGAAGGCCAAAACTCATTGATGCTATATCGACATTATGATCGACACACCATTGTAATGCGGCAATGATGTCACTGATGTATCCAATTCCATTGCTATCTAGTACCTTTAAAGCATACAACTGCGAATCAGGCGCAACGCCTACGATTCCACTGCCATCGTCGTTGGCAGCTATAATTCCAGCAACAAACGTACCATGACCTGCGTCATCAACTGGATCTGAATTCGAGGATACGAAGTTGTAGCCGCCAGCATAGTTGGCAGCCAGGTCTGGATGATTGTAGTCGATGCCTGTATCCAATACTGCGATCTTTATGCCGCTTTCATTTGCTTGTTTTTGGTATGCGAGATAAGATCCAATATGGGCTACACTCCAAGCGCCAAAATTCTGATATTCCTGACTAGGTGGAGGGCTGGTGGTGGAAATATCATTATGGTGCAACAGCTGCACTTGTTTGTCTTCTTCAATGTATTTCACAGACTCTTTGAAGCTTTTCTCGATGGTTCCCTTTACCTGTGGAAGGTCTGATTCATCTACTGAAATTGATACGGCGTCAATCAAAGGCCTGAGATCTTTCCGTACGTCGCCGCCTGCTGACTTGATCAATTCTTGTTGTTCTTCTGTGCGTGTTTTATCATCAAAGACTACAAGAAGCGGCTTTTTATGCTTCTTGCCCACAGCGTCTGCACTTTCAAAATTGACAAAGACAGACGCAATTAAGAACAAACCTATAATCGAAGCAGTCAACAATGGCATTAATTTGAAGTGCACAAGCACGCATCAACCCCGGTCTTAATGACTGAAAAGTAGGAATGACATCAGACAATAGACTAGAAAAATAACAGAATGGCGATGTCCTAGTGTCTTATTTCCCGGATCTTGCTTACATGATATGGAACCGGTCGTATCGTCTTTCTACGACCAACCCTTAATATCGTACAGATGCTTGCCAGAAAAATGTGGTAGAGAAAAATTCAAGAACAGTATTAGTAGCTGCAGTACTGGCTACACTGGGAACGTTTGGTGTTGTCACAACACTAAGCATACACAATAATACACTTGCTCTTAGCAGCGACAGCAGTACTACCAATACGCTTGATAGATTTGGAGTAAAAGAAATCTATCAAACCAAGGACAACAAAGAATGGTATGTCAATATGGCTGATCCAAAGAATGATCCAAACTTTAGGAACCTAAACAACATCAATTTCGCTCAGAACTCAGATGGCTCATGGAGGGTGTCGGGAGGCCAGATAAGGATGGAAGCATGGTCGCCTGAGGATCAGAAATGGCAAAACGTCGAGATCACAGAATACGCAAAAATTGAGAGCGGTTCAAATGATCTCTTGCAGCTGTATTCTCGTGGGGGTCATCATACATCAAAAGATCCTTGCATGGGAAGCGCATACAAGGCAAGATTGTACGGCAATGGAGAAGCTGCATGGGTTAAAGAAGTAACACATCCTGCTTATTCAGGCAACCGCGGAACCGTTCAAGCAACGGATTCGATACAGGGCAAATGGATCGGATTCAAAGCTGTTATCTACAACGTTGTAGAAAATGGCAACACTTACGTCAGGCTTGAAAGCTATGTCGATGATAGTGTGACTGACGCAAATGGTAATCTCGTGGTAAAGAACAACTGGAAGCTTGCATCTGTGGTAGAAGACAAGGGAGGATGGTCAACAAACAATAGCGACTTTGATCCAAATTGCGGCAGAAGCAGAGATGAAATTTTGACCGGAGCTGGAGGTACAGCCACCCAAAATATTGCTGCTTTCCGTAGCGACGATCTCACATGGGATTTCAAATATCTCAGTGTAAGGGAAATCAATCCACTCCAATCGGTGCAATTACCACAATCATCACTGCTTACAGTAACAAACACTACTACTCCATTGACGACAGAAATTAACAATGACATAATCGGCACAAATATCCCTGCAACAAACAACGTTCTAGGTCAAAGTGACTGCGTTTACAACATGACGGGTTGCACTATACTTGTCAGAGAGCAATTTCCCAATGTAGACAGGAGCATAACGAACATTAGCGCGGTAAAATTATCATTTACAAAGATTGGAAACAATAATGGAAACATCATCATTGCGATAAGCCAAGACGGTCATGTTTTAGGATCAGGTACTGTGAACACCGATCAATTCCAACCATATGCTGACGCTCTGGGAACAGTCACCATTTATCCCGATGCAAATGTCGAGGGAAGAAGCTTTGATGTAGCTGTATTGACCAGCGAAACACCAGAGATCGCGATTGGAAGCGTATCAGTACAATAAGACAACTATCGCAATCAATCCTCATGGGAAATACTCATGAGCCTCTCTTTTATTCTATTTTTTTATTAGGTAAGAAGCACCAATATCAGTGCATTTATGATCTAGTTAATTTTCTGTATCAAAACTCCCGTAACAATCACTGTTCCGCAATAAAAGCAGACAGTCAGTTTGGAAGAATATGCGGAAAAATCACGAATGCAGAATCGACAGAAACAAGCTTCTAACATTGGCAATAGCTGCAATCATGGTATCAGCAATGGCAATAGCAATACCCTTAAGACCAGCCGCCGCACTGGTGGAAGCCAAACCAGGCGATCCACTGAATCTAGGAACTGGTCCGGGGTCAATATTCTACACTGCACACAGGATACCAAGCCAGTACTGGGACCCGTGTTTTGCGACTACATGTGACCAAGGGTCAGGACCCGGAACATGGATGTTCTTTGTAGTATGGCTTCAGCATGATGACGGGACATTTGAAGAAATTGGAACCGGATATGCAAATGAAGACGGAACAAGTATCAATGGGCTAGACACTGGCAAGACATACTACCTCGATGCAACCAACTGTCTTGACTGCAACGCGGAAGGCACTACACAACACCACGATGTGATGTTCAACAACTGGAATGACTGCAGTACAAGCAACCAAATGATGTTTGAATTTACATTAGCTGGAACCAAGTCAGCGGCTGCATACTATAGGTACCATCTGCTTTCACAGCCAGATCAGCAGCAACCGTGCTACACAACCTCAGGCGGCACAGGTACAGGCGGCACAGGTACAGGCGGCACAGGTACAGGCGGCACAGGTACAGGCGGCACA
>JAJPHX010000104.1 GCA_021325075.1 Nitrososphaeraceae archaeon
AAGTCAAACTACCGCGACGGGCTTTCGCCACTTGAATTCTTTTTCCACGCGATGGGCGGAAGGGAAGGTCTTGTAGACACTGCAGTCAGGACGCAGCAGTCTGGCTACATGCAGAGGAGGCTCATCAACGCGCTGGAGCACCTGAAGATAGAGTACGACCAAACAGTCCGCGACCCGCACGGCAACATCGTCCAATACCTTTACGGAGAAGACGGGATCGACCCTGCAAAGAGCGACCACGGAGAAGCCGTCAACATTTCAAGGCTCATTGAAGCTGAATCAGTCATTGACGAAGGGCGCAAGACAACAGAAGACGTAATCAAGAACATCGTCACAAAATACGGCGATAACCTCAACCCAAGGATGAAGAGTAATCTCGAAAAGGCGCTGCTTGAGAACAGGCTCAGCAAGGAAGGGGTTGAGAAAGTGATGAAGAAGGTACTCGACCTTGTAGATAGGGCGCTTGCAGAGCCCGGGGAGGCAGTTGGGGTAGTGACGGCGCAGTCGATAGGCGAGCCGGGAACCCAGATGACTCTCAGGACGTTCCACTTTGCCGGCGTCAAGGAAAGAAACGTCACGCTCGGCCTGCCAAGGCTTATCGAGCTTGTTGACGCGCGCAAAAAGCCGGTGACCCCAACAATGGACATCTACCTTGACGAAGAGCACAGGATTTCAAGGGAAAAGGCGCTTGAAGTTGCAAGGGAGATATTGTTCACGCAGATTGGCGATCTTATTGACAGGACCGAAACGGACTATAGCGGTATCCTGTCGTTCCACCTGTCAGAGGCGAAGCTGGCAGAGCGCGGGTGCACTCTGGCAAACGTCACCGAAGTGCTCGAAGGAACAAAGAAAAAGTACTCCATCAAGGTCAACGAAAACAAGCTGCTAATCAAGGTCTCAGTCCCGGACGAGCCAGACGCGCAAACCCTGCTCACGCTCAAGAGCAAGCTGCTCAACACGCGTGTCAAGGGAGTGCCTGACATCGAGCGCGTCACGATAGTAAAGCAGGACGAAGAGTGGGTAATTCAGACAGCCGGCTCTAACCTTGCAAAGGTAGTGGTTGTCGATGGCGTTGACCTGACAAGAATCGCCACAAACAACGTCTACGAGATATGGCAGACACTTGGCATCGAAGCGGCAAGGACGGCGCTAATAAAGGAAATCACCAACACGCTTGAAGAGCAGGGCCTCGAAGTTGACACAAGACACATCATGCTGGTAGCCGACCTGATGACATCAAAGGGATACCTCCAGCAGATTGGAAGGCATGGAATCGCCGGAACAAAGACGTCGGTGCTTGCAAGGGCGGCTTTTGAAATCACGGTGCCTACAATAGCAAAGGCATCACTTGAAGGCCAGATAGAAACTCTGAAGGGAGTGACAGAAAACGTTATAGTAGGTGCCACTGTACCAGTCGGCACTGGAATGGTAGACCTATACATGAAGGTGAAGGATAATGAGAGCACTAGAAAAAGTGATTAAGGACGCGGTAGCCGCCGACAAGTACAAGAGCGGCGTGAAGGAAGTGTTGCAGTCAGTCAAGGGCTCGAAATTGATAATCATCAGCAAGTCAGTCGGCTCTGGCGAAAGGGCGAAACTTGAAGAGCAGGCAAAGTCTGCAAACGTCGCCGTCTACGAATTCTCCGGCAACTCAGTGCAGTTGGGCAAGCTATGCAACAAGCCTTTCCGGATCACCGCCGTTGCGATCAAGAGCGGCACCACCGAGGAAATAAACGCCATAATGTCGGAGAAAGAGGGAGCCACAAGCAAGGCCACCAAGACTTAAATTGACCTTCACGGAGCATGAAATGTCATTGTTTGTTGAGAAACCGCACGTCGCAGGGACGCTGTAAAAAATGACAGAGATCAAGCTAACCTCTGACGAATTGCGCCTGATGTCGCTCTTCCAGAGCATCACGAGTGCCACTGCAAGGGACTGCATCCTCGACGAAAAGATGGATCGCGTCATTTTTGTTGTCAACAAGGGCCAGATGGGTCTTGCAATTGGCAAGGGCGGCGTGACGATAAAGCAGCTGCAAAACGTGGTTGCAAAAAAAGTGGAACTTGTTGAATTTTCTGACGATCCGGCTGAATTTATACGCAACATGCTAAACGCCGACATGGTGAATGAAGTAAGACTGTCTGACAGAAGCGACGGCTCAAAGCAGGCAGTGGTCGTAGTTGACCAGAAGAAAAAGGGCGCGGTGGTTGGCAGGGAAGGCAGGAACGCCGAGAAGGCAAGGCTCCTTGCGAAGCGATACTTCCAAATAACCAGTGTGCTAATAGTAAGCCCTGAACAACAGGGAACAGGTTACAATAGGGTGAGTATGTAAAAATGGGTAAATCTCCGCTAGGACTGTTTGCCGGCAGGGTTCTCAAGGCAAAGAAGAGCCGTGCCAGATGGGCAGACAAGTATTACAAGAGAAGGATGCTCATGCTTGACAAAAAGGCAAACCCTCTGGAGGGCGCGCCTCAGGCAAGAGGTATAGTGCTGGAAAAGGTAGGTATCGAGTCAAAGCAGCCCAACTCTGCCGTGCGCAAGTGCGTCAGGGTGCAGCTGATAAAGAACGGGAAGTCAGTGACTGCCTTTCTGCCAAAAGACGGCGCTCTCAACTTTGTTGACGAGCACGACGAAGTCATCATTGGCGGGATCGGAGGCTCTATGGGTGGCGCAATGGGCGACATCCCCGGAGTTCGTTGGCAGGTCTTCAAGGTCAACGGCGTGTCACTGAACGAGCTTGTACGGGGCAAAAAGGAGAAGCCGAGAAGATGAGCGGAAAAGAGCAGGTAAACATCCAGCTGTTCCACAAGTGGGACACGGCTGAAATTGCCATAAACGACCCCGGCCTCAAGACGGTAATCAACCTAAAGCCAGCAGTAATCCCGGTCACATTTGGCAGGCACGAGCACCAGCGGCTGAAGAAGGCCGAAGTAAACATTGTCGAGCGTCTGGCAAACAAGATGATGCACTTTGGCAAGAAATACGCCAAGAACACCGGCAGGATGGGCGGCAAGAAGGCAAGAATGCTCAACATCGTAAAGGCAGCATTTGAAATCATACACCTTGAAACAGGCAAGAACCCAGTCGAGCTACTGGTAAGGGCAATCGAGAACTCCTCACCAAACGAGGACACTACGCGCATCGTGTACGGCGGTGTTGTCTACCACGTGTCGGTAGATGTTGCGCCGCTGCGCAGGATCGACCTTGCCTTGCGCTTTATCGCGGAAGGTGTAAGAGAATCGACCTATTCAAACCCGCAGACAATCGAAGAGGCGCTCGCCAAGGAAATCATACTGGCTTCAAACAACGACATGGCAAGCCATGCGGTCAAGAAAAAGAACGAGCAAGAAAGAATCGCGATGGCTTCAAGGTAAGCCATTTTCTTTTTACATTTTTCTATATTCTAATTTCACAAAAAATAAAAGCGATCGTTGCCAGCCTTTTGCGAAAGGGGCTAGGCTGAGCGGGTGACGCAAGGGCGTGGCGGGAAGGCTCCCCTGGCCTCTATAACACTACGCTTATCAATGGTTGAATTATCATAGATGGCAAGAAATGAGCGGCAAGGACGAATCGATCTTTTCAAAGGAAGCCCTGATGGGCACTCAGGCCGGCAAGGACATCATGAAGCAGGGGCTGCTGAGGAACAAGGGCTACAAGCAATTCAACCAGTACAAGGAAAAGACCGAGCAAGAGTTTCAAGGCTTTGCACAGAGGTTCGTCATGTCGCTGCACAAGGTGATTTCTGCCGACGACAACCCTTTGTCTACGATAAAGAAATTCACTGACGAAGTGGGATCAGCCGAGCTTGCACCAACCGACAATATTTCTGACATCAAGGCGCGGCTGTCAAACCCCGATGTCCTTGGCGACAGGGTCAAGCGCATACTGAATTCCAATTTTGTCAAGATGACTTTTCCGGTTTTCAATGCCCTCTACGATGGCTCGTCTGAATATTTCGGCGATGGCCCTTCAGAGGAAAAGAGAAACGCGGTAATTGACGGTCACATCATCGCAATCGACCTTTCAGAACCAATGGACAGAATAGTCGACAGGGACGAGGACTTGGAATACCTTGAAGACTACAAGTTAATGAACCCATACATCCTTGCAATTGCACGCCAGAAAATAGCTCAAGGAGGCGACTCTGTGCTGAAAGCATTTGAAGAAGGGTTCAGGGACGCAAGGATCGGCCAGTACATCGATGTCAAGCTAAAGATAAAGCCGGCGTCGATAAGCGACGAGAACATGACAGAGTGCTACAAGAAATACCGCGCGGTGATGGGCACCGCCGGCAGGAACATGGCACTCAACCGCCGGCCGCTCTCTGACATATTCCACCTCGGCATGGCAAAGGCCGGCGAGTGCGTAGGCTGCGGAAACGAGATCGAAGACGCGATAAAGAACAACGCGGTCAAGGTCCCGTCGTGGCCACTCTACTACGCGCTCAACACCGGCGACGTCCGGCGCGGCTTTGAGCTCACGATGGCAAAGAGCGAGCTGTACCTTGACGAGGCCAAGATTGCGCTTGACATGCTGCCAGAAAGTTTCCAATTAAGACCATTCCTTGAATTCCTCTTTTTGACCGTCAGGCACTACAACCAGTACTGGTACAATGAGCTTGTCCGGCGCGCGCCGTTCGCGGAATTCCAGAAGAAGGTAGAAGCTGCTGCAAAATGATGTGGTCTGAAAAGTACAGGCCAAAACAAGTGGAGCAGATGGTCGGAAATGAAAAAGCCCGTCTTGATGCCCTCAAGTGGTTGGCAAGCTGGGTAAGCGGCAGTAAACCTCTATTGTTGATAGGACCGCCAGGCACCGGCAAGACCACGCTTGCAAACGCCCTTGCAAGGCAGTTTGACTACGACTTGGTGGAAATGAACGCAAGCGACACCCGGAACAAGGACGCCCTGCAGACAAGGATAGCCCCTGTCTTCCAGAATACCGGCATCTTTGGCAGGAAGATAATGCTGTTCCTTGACGAAGTGGACGGAATCTCTGGTAGAGAGGACTCGGGCGGCCTTGATACTTTAGTTGATCTGATGAAAGAGCCGACGATCCCGGTGATAATGGCAGCAAACGAAAAGTCGGCGAAGATAAAGGATCTTGCCAAGGTGTGCAAGGCAGTAGAATTCAGCCCGGTCCCGCCGCGCCTTCTTATTCTGTTCCTTGACCATGTGCTCAAGAGCGAAGGAGTAAAGCTCGGCCCGGGCGACAGGATTTCGATCGTGAACAACAGCGGGGGAGACACACGCTCGATGCTCAACAGCGCCCAGTCCCGCGCCGCTGGCTACGCCACCACTTCAAACAGGGACGTCGTGGAAGTCGACATAGCGGATGCTATAAATGGCTACTTTTCCACCGCTGATATACAGCAGGCAATACACCTACTGTCAAAGGCCGCCGCGTCGTACTCTGACCCGCGCTATGAAGGCATGACCGCGGAGGCAAGGCGAAAAGACATGATTGCTGCGCTATTTTCAAGCATAGTCTCTTCGCACGTAGAACATGCTGACCTA
>JAJPHX010000063.1 GCA_021325075.1 Nitrososphaeraceae archaeon
AGTGATTATTGTCATGACCGAAGAGCCAGCGCCGAATCTGCTCCAGATGCACTGGGACGTGGCAAAGCTTCTTGAACTGGGCGTTGACGCGTCATTCATTGCAGAAAGCAACATTACCCCGGAGCAGGCAAGGGACTTGGTCAAGGGACTCCTTTATCTGAGAGAAAGGTTTTCCAAAAAGGATCCCTGACTGCTTTACCGGCCACAATTGGGAAGATGGCCGGAATTGCCTTGGAGATTGATGCCCCCATCCCAATTGTGAGTGAAGTCTTTTAGGCTGAAATTATTCAGCAATATCTCCGTTGATAGCAGATGTCATTACCCTTTGTCTGTTTTGCTTGTAATTGCTTTGGCCGGCTTTTGATTGCGCATAACCAGTGCTGATTCTTACGACATGCTCAGGTTATCTAAGCACGATAGATGTACAGTCAGCGCCCAAAGTGAGCACTGTTAATGTAACAACTTTGCAATACTTACATCATGAACATACTTGAAACAATCGCGTGGGTGGCGCTTGGGTTTGCTCCTACATTTGCCGCGCTAGAAGCGACATGGAAGATGAAGAGCAAGGTGGAAGTGGTAGCCTGATGGCGGCAGCTGACTATCCAAAGTCGCTCTTTAACAAGGGAGTGAGGACACAGGACGAGGAACACCTCGGCCACGTCATGAAGGAAACAGGAGCCGAGATCGTGGTGTTTGGTCACTATGACTACAGGTTTGACGTGCCCAAGTCGACAATAATCGCCGTTGGTAGAAACGTCATACTCGGGATGGACTATGCTCACATATTCAAGTACAAAGCGGCAAAGGACGCGCCCCTGCCAGAGGACACGATCGCAAGCTATTGAGCGTTTTAACGTGGTCTGAATCAGCTCATCCTGGCTATCCTTTCATTTGCAGGCACTGCCTGCTTCCACAGCGTGTCAAAGACGTAGCGCTGCTGACGCGCCATCTCTTTTATGTTAATCCGCACGAGGCTCACCAGCGAGTCGCCGCGTTTTACCCCTGCTACATATTCCGTTTCGCTTATCGCAAAGTTGCCGCTGACACCGTCAAGATGCCTGAGTTCTGCAAACTTCATTATCTCCTTGCAGTGTTGCAGGTTCTCTTTCGTGATTTCAGTAATGTATAATATCTTGACTCCTCGCTTTTTTGCGTCAACATACCCCTGCTTCACTTTTCCGACAGAAAATGCCGGAAGCGTGGAGTCGACACAGGCGCCCCAGAACTTTTTAGTGTTGGCCTGGAATTGCCGAATAGCCTCTATGATGTCTTGTTCGCTGTAAAGCACTACAGCTGTGTTGGCCTGCATGGATTTGCAGCATCTGCAGACCCGCTTATAATTTCTCTTTGAAGAGGCTACTCAAGCCTTAAATAAATTAAATCATCATCATAATAGTTGGAACCGGTACGCATAATGGCGGTAGACGACGAGCCGGACATACTGAGGATAGTAGAACTCTCGCTTTTACGATGGGGCTACGCGGTTGACGCCTTTACAAACCCTGTGGCAGCTCTTGAGCATTTCAAAGAAAATGCGTCTAAATATTCACTCATCATTACGGATATCAGGATGCCTTCCATGTCAGGTTCCGAGCTTGCAAGGCGCGCCAAGCAGATAAGGCAGGACATAAAGGTCCTTGTCATGACTGCATACGAAATAGACAAGGAACTTCAGAAGGTCTTGCCGTCGATAAAGGACGGGTTTCTGCAAAAGCCGTTCCATACAAACGACATATGCATTGCAGTGAGAAAGCACCTGGCAGCTGCCTAGCTTGCTGACAAAGGTATAATTAATCAGAACAAGCTTCTCTATAATTAACCACTTTTTGGACAAGTCTAGAGTTTTTGAAGAGGCCAGAAAAGCGGCCTGGGTATCGATATGGACACTGGTAGGCATCGGCGTCGCAGAGATGCTGGTATCCTCGGCCAGCAGCAGCCTCACGCTCTTTGCCGACGGCCTTGACTCTCTTGCAGACGCGCTTGTGTCGTTCATCGTGTGGTTTGGCATAAGAATGCTGCAAAAGCCAAGGAGCAAGCTGTTCCACTTTGGCTACGCCAAGATAGAGAGCTTTGCCGCGTTCGTGGCAGCCGTTGTCATCTTGGTGCTTGGCGCGTTCATCGTCTACAACGCCTACCAGAGGATACTAAACCCGATCAAGATAGAGCACGTTGAAATCACGATGATAGCGCTTGCAGCCGCAGGAGGCGTGTCGCTCCACCGCGCCTTTAAGGTGCGAAAAGTGGCAAGGGAGTACAACCTAGTCTCGCTCAACCTTGACGCCAAGAACTCGATCAAAGACGGCACCGCGTCATTCGTGGGGCTTGCAAGCGTACTTGCCGCATATTTCGGAGTTCCCTACATGGACTCTGTAGGCAGCATTTTGATAGCTGTCTACATCTTTTTCATGTCTGCCACAGCGCTAAAGGAGTCAACCCTTGTGCTGATAGACGCGGTCAAGAATCCCGAGCTACAGCAGGAAATAACAAAATACATCGAAAGCAAGTTTAAAGTCAAGGTGGAAAAGATCCTTCTCCGGCCAGTCGGACAGGAATTCTCCGCGCAGGTGCATGTCGAGCTTGACAGGAACATGACCCTTGACAAGGCGAACGAAACACTGACAAGCATACGCAATTCCCTCCTCGAGGACTTCAAGGCGGAAGACGCAGTCGTGATACCAAAGCCTGTATGACTGCAGGTATTGTTTCTCATGAATGAAAAGCTCGCGCCTGACAGCCAAAACAAGCTTCAGGCTTGGACAGGTAATTTTATAAAACCAATGCCTGCTCCCTTCTTATTGATGCGCAACCAAAAACGGCGCTTTTTGAGTAGTCAGCGAAGAGTCGGCGAGGCGATAACGATAGCCAGTGGCATAGGTGTGGCTCTGCTTGGGCTCTTCCTCGGGGTTCAGTTCGTGTCGTACGCCGGGCTTTGCATACTGGGTCTTGGCGTCGTGTCGATATTCTGGAAATGATTTGACGTATGGTCAAGAAAATCGCGATATACGCGCTTGTCGCTATAGGCGTGCTTGTGGCCGGCGGCGCTGCAGCAATGCTCATGTCAAGCAACGCGACGTCAATTCCAGCCACGACAACAAACAAGCCTGCTGGCGGCAAGAACGCGGAGGAAATAATGACCCAGCTCTTATCGCCTTCGATGGAAAATGCGCCAGCGCTTGGAAGCAAAGATGCCAAAGTGACTATAGTGGAATTTGGCGACTACCAGTGCACTTGGTGCCACAACTGGCATGAAAGCACCAAGAATGCAGTGATGACTGACTATGTCGCCACCGGCAAGGCAAGGTTTCTCTTCAAGGACTACCCTATTAACGACCTTGCAGACAGGGCCTCGTCAAAGGCGGCAGAAGCATCCTACTGCGCCGCAGATCAGGGCAAATACTGGGAATACCACGACACTTTGTACAAGAACTGGAAGGGCGAGAACACCGGCTGGGTGACAAGGGATGCCCTCGGGCAGTTCGCAAAAGATGCCGGAGTTTCAGATATGCCTGCATTTTCAAAATGCCTAGATTCAGGTCAGTATGCAAGTCTGGTGAAGGACAACTACGACCTTGCCCGGAGCATTGGGCTTGACGCCACTCCAAGCTTTATCCTGATAGCTGATGGGCAGATTCCAAAGCTCCTCAGGGGAGCATACCCATACTCTACCTTTGAGGGCGTCATAAACGACCTGTCAAAAAACTAGTACTCCAGCGAATATTTCCGGCCTGTAAGCTCATTCAGAATCTCGCCTGCCTCCTTTAGCAGCTCGCCAAGCTCTGCAGTCTTTTCCGCAATCTGGCGCTTTTGCTGCTCCTGCAACTGCCGGTTTTTTGCCATCTCTTCTTCGTGTTGTGCAATCTTTTCTTCGATCTCTTTTGCACGGTGCACCAGCTTTACGTCGCCTTGGTGCAGCGAATCAGTTTCTGCCCTCAATGCCTGTGCCCTGCCTTGCAGTTCTGGCAGGGATTTTAGTATAACGTCAAGATAGTTCAACACCTTGTCAGAATCCTTCAACTGGACCTGGCCTGAATCTATGGACTTGCGGATTTCAAGCAGGAGTAAAGAGTACGGCGAAACGTCGGCCTCATATAGCACCTTCCAAGGTTCTTCGGATAGCACGCTTAGGCGTGCCTCTGTTTCTTTTGTGATGTTGTACGAGTACTTTGTAAACGCCCTCGAGACGCGTGAAAAGAGGTCCACCATCTGCTCGCGCAACTGCTCTTCTTGGCCTTCCGCTTCCTCTATCTTTTTAACAACTGCCGCCGCCTGGTCAAATTCTGTCGAGCCCTTGAGCGCGCCAAGCTCGCCTTTTAGGCTTTGGAGCTCGCTTTCAGTGTTTTTGATGTCATCTTCGATGTTCTGTACGGAAGCCTCGGCTGACCTGATGGACGCCGCCTTTTGTGATGCCGTATTCAATATGCCGCTGCATTTCACTATCGGCGCGCGCTTTTGCTCAAATTCAGCCATTGCCGATTTCACCTCATTTAGGCGCTTTGACAGAGCCTCAAACTCGTCCTTCATCTTGCCTGCGTATTTCTTCATGAAAACGTTGAGCACCTTGCTGTGGGAGCCAGTGACTTCGCCAATCCGGTTCATCATCGTCTCAAACTTTTCCTTGAATTTCTTGGCGTCATTCACCGACTGGGGCAGTTGAAATTCAGCCGATGCTTCGCGCCTGAGCGAAGAAACCACGGTCTTACGCGAGTTCTCGACTACCGACCTGTACCTCTGCTCAAGGTCCTCGAGCTTTATCTTTTCACGTTCCATGCTGTCTGCAAGCCCAGCTATTGTCTTGAGCGACTCGGACGCAGACTCTTTGACAGGGGCAAGCCGGGAAGCCAGCTCTTGCACCTTTGCAGATTCTATGTTGCGCAAAAGGTCCTGCGCTTGCTGAACTGAAAGCGCGCCAGCCTCTATGGCGGCCGGCTGGTCGGCAGGCGAAGAATCGATGTCTTTCTTTTTAAAAAGCCCGAATGGAGCCACTGCCTGAATCTGTACCCTATTGCATCAAAAAACGTTGCGATCCCGCGCAAGGCTTAATGCGAAGTTGTGCGTTATATCTCCATGGCAGCAGGGTTTTCTGCTCCATCGCAAAAAAGCAGGCGGGGCAGGATGTACTTCTGGTTCCTGCGTAACCAGTCAAAATTGTTCACCCTTGACATCGTGTGCATGATCCTGCTGCTTTTTCTGCACCTTTTTACCACGACGTTTCAGCTCTCCGCGCCCGAGCTCGCAAACATAGTCCAGATCATCGCGGCAGTGCTGGTTTCCTTCATTTTCCTGTCGGTGGTCTGGAAAGGGACAGTCCCCATGATCATCTGCATCCTTGGGATCGTGCTGATGCACTACTCTATAGCACTGCCATACTACCCGGCCATCGTGAGTCAAGAGATGACTTTTGGAGACACAAAGTTTTCTTTTGTTCAGGATTCCCCCCAAATCAGGGCGGTTGCAGTCAACATGTACTTTTTCCTTGGAGCCGGCATGGCCGCCTTTAGCATGATAATCGTCTACCGGCCATCCATCCTGTTCACAAGGAACAGGCCCGAGTCGCCTGACTCGGAGTGGTCAAAATACCCTGTATGGCAGGACAACACCCTGCTCGCAGACGGGCGGACTGTCCAGTCTGTGCCGGTGAAAAACCTGATGACAGAGCAGGACAGGTACCTGCTGTGGCGCTACGAGTACGTTCTGGCAAGCATTAATGGCACGCCACACCTTGTGAGGCCGGAAGGCCTGGTTCCAAAGGACTCGACAGACATCTTGCGGGACAGGGCGAGCGGGCTGATAATAGGCAAGGCCCGGTACACCGGCTTCTTTATGTAGTGAATCATGATTTGGCAAAACTTAATGCCTGCCTAGTACTGGATAAATCCAAAGCAGGATCTTGTCTTCCCACGAGTACCGAGACCGCATATACATAAGAAAGGACATCATTTTGAAGCTCACCGAGTACGGGGAGCTTAACCAGACTTCTCTATTGAGCTACTGCGGTCTCAACCTTGTCAAACACAAGGACATTCTGGACGACATGGAGGCAAAGGGCATAATAAAGAGAAGTGAGGAGCCGTGGGGCAACAAGAAGATAATAAAATACCGCGTGACAGAAAAGGGGCGCGAGTTCTGCCGCCTCATCTTAGACCCGTACGAAGAAATGTTTCCAAGAAGGGACGCGATGAAAAAATGATATTCGGTAACAAAGTTAACGAAGTATTTTATTTCCATCTCTGGAAAGGAGGCATGCCCGATGTCTGACTCTGAAAAAAGGAGGGGAAGCATATTCGAGGTGCTCGACGAGCTGATCTTCCATCTCAACACCACTAAGAACATGTTCACATTCTTGATAGTGTCGTCGTTCATACTCGCGCCGGTTGCGCTCATTGTGGCGGCAGTGATCACGCTCCACCCCGGGTTTCTGGCAGTCCTCATGAACAGGCTGCCTGGCATCGCTATGATGATGATAGCTTTTATTGCGATCACTGTAATTCTGGCATCCATCTGGCTCTACATCGGCCTTAGAGAGCGGATGTTCTTTTCAGAGTGGAATGACAGATTTGGCCGGTTCATGTCGCTGAAGGAAAGGATTGACAAGGAGCTTGACGAGGGTGCGACGGACAAGACAAAAGAAGGCAAGCAGGGCGAAGACTGACTGATGCTATCAAAATTATGTTGTATGGTATGCGGAAGAAGCGAAGAAAGATCCTGTCTAAATAATGAATTAGATTGGCCAGAAATACTTGCAGAGTAGAGCCAAGGACAACCACACAGCAGTTCTTTTTTCTTTTTGTACAACATTTTTAGCAGAGCATCATGCAGTCATCCTGATTTGGACCCTGAGAAAGAAAGCGCGGCAGAGCAAATAATCTCTCAGGAAGTAAACGCAGTTGCAATGGATTCTGCGCGCGTCAAGGGAAACGGGTGCGCGGCCTGCCACGTGCTC
>JAJPHX010000022.1 GCA_021325075.1 Nitrososphaeraceae archaeon
ATATATTCTGCGCTCAAGAGCATCGCAGTTTTTCCGCAGGAAGGCTAGCTCTTGTTCCACTTGTAGTATACTGTTCCGCCCTTGCATTTTGCGTAAATCTCCGACTTGCTCTCTTCTTTTAGCGAGCTCGCCACTTCAAGCTCTGCCAGCAGCTGCTCAAGTTCCTTGTCCTTCTTTTTTGGCGCAAGCAGGTTCAGGATCTCTTCCTTTGAATACATTCTTGAAGGGTCCTTTTGCAGTATGCCTTCAATGTCGCGTACTAGCTGGTCTTTTGTCATGCCAATCACTTCTTTTTCGCAGTCCTTGCCGAGACTATGGAGAGCACGTCGCGGTCTTTTAAATGGTAGGTCACTGGCAGACGCAGGCCATCCCTTGCGTCCATCGCGTACAGTATGCCCTTTGCCAGCTCGCTGTGTATTTCACGCGCAAGATCCTCCACCGTCGAGCCGGCCCTCATAAGGTAGACGTCAGGCAGGACGTTGCCGTGCTTGTCCGCAAACTTTTGCGAGTCGGCAACAGGGTAGACCGCGTTCATCTTTAGCAGCTTGAACACGGCCACGTTTATCGCAAACTGGACTCCGGTGCGCATGTATTCGCCAAGTATGTCCTTGCGGATAAAGTTGAGCGCCCACTTTTGCTTGTCGTTGAGCCCGCTCTGCTCCTTTATCTCAAAGCGCTCGTCGCCGGGGATGTACTGTATAAGCCCCCTGTGCTCTGCGCGACGGAGCGTGAGCTCGGCGTCCGCGCTTGCAGGTATCACGATGACATCCTTGTACTCTTCCTGAAGGCGGCGAAAGTTTTCTGTAGCCGTCGGCAGGTCGACCTTGTTTGCGACAATCAGGGTCGGCTTTGAAACATCGCGCAGGCTCCAGCAAAAGTCCTTGCTCTCCTGCGGCCCAAAGTCGTCAAACTTTGTCCCTGCCAAGTTGTTTGCCTGAAGCGCCGCCTTTACGTGGTCTTCCCTAACGTTGATGCCCCTGAAAACCTCGGTTATCGCGGCTATAGTGTCCATTCCTGAGCCTATTGCCCTAGATATCTTGTCGCGGTTTGCCTCGAGCAGCTTCAGGTACCACATGACGAGCTCCTCTTCAATGTCTGCAACGTCTGCAACAGGGTCGCCGGTTCCTGGCTCGGCTATCTTGCCGGATGCGTCGATGCTACCAGAAGCGTCAACGACGTGCAAGAGCGCGTCTGACTGGGCCGCTATTGACAGGAACTGGTTGCCAAGGCCCTTTCCTTCCCAGGCACCCTTGATGAGCCCCGGCAGGTCTACCAGCTCCACCGGGATAAAGCGCCAGCCGTCGATACACCGGGAGTTCTTTGGCTGGTCCTGCAGGTTAAACTCTTTGTGGACGCAGAGCGTTATAGCGTGGGCGTTGCCGATGGCCGGCTGCTTTGTGGTGAACGGGTAATTGGATATCTCGGCTGACGACAGCGTGGCAGAGTTGAAAAACGTGGTCTTGCCTGTGTTTGTCTTGCCAATCAGCCCGATCTTGATCATGGTTCTTGCTCCCCATTGTTATTATTTATATACTCTGATCAGTGGATGTGGTGACAGCCAAATACTGCAAGGTACCCGACAAGGCCTGCGAACGCTCCAAGCATCGACAGGTGGATCACGAAATCAGGGTTGCCCGAAAGAACCGATCTTTTCTTTTGCTTGCGGACAGTGGCTGAGGCTTGCATAGTATATTATGGCATCACCGACGGATAAGCATTACCGGATGCAAGCCCTGAAAAACGCTACTTTTCTGCAAACTTTTCCAAGGCCATCTTGATCTCGTCGCACCGCCAAGACATCTCACTCAGCTGGTCGGCGCCCAGCTCCGACTCCCACTTGTCAAGTACAGCCTTGCAGATCTCGGTTGCGTGGTAGAGTACAAGCCAGTACGGGTGGTGCTCTGCCGTGGTGTACGCGAGTTCCAGTATCTCTGCAAGCCCGGAAGATGCCCGCCTGATATAGTCAGAGCCCTCTCCATAGATCCTGATTATCCCGGCGTCCTTGTCTACTCCAACCTTGGTCAATACGTCTTTTTTCTGCAATTCTTCAAGAACAGGCTTGATGCTCTCCAAAACCCTGTCGATGCTAGACATCCTAGAGCAAATACAGCGCGTGCGTAATTAACCTAGTCCCCGAACAGCCGCACATGCTCTGCCAGCATGCACCTGTTGTAGACCACGTCGATTCCCTTTTCCTTTGCCACTCTCTCTGCCTCTTCGCTGTAGATCCCTTCCTGCATCCAGATCACCTTGATGCCCTCTTTTTTCAGAGCGTCCTGCACCACTGCCGGCACGTCTGCAGAAGGCCGGAAAATGTCAACGATGTCGATGCTTTCAGGCACGCTGCTGACCATAGGGTACGACTTTTTCCCCATTATCTCCGGCGCAGTCGGGTTGACCGGGATGACGTGGTAGCCCTGCTCGATGAGGTACTTGGGGACATAGTTTGCAGCCTTGCCCTCGGTCTTTGACATGCCGACTACCGCGACGTTCTTCATGCCATAGATCCTTTTGATTTCATCGTCAGAGTGGGAATCCCGGTTCATCTGCAATTAGTTTTGTTTTTCATTATTTAAATGCATATTACGACCCTATCATGCCTGGCAGCTTTATCGGCGCGCGGTAGGGCTGCACTATCTTTATCCCCGGCTCTGCCGTGACCGTGACAGAATCCAGCTGCACCCCTTCAGGCGGCGAGAGGCTTCTTGACTCGCCGGGCTGGAGCACAGGTATCGCCGGCTCTGTTTGGTTGCCGTAATCCACCAGCACGTCAGTGAGAGGGAGCCTGCCGGTGTTCTTGATAATGACGCGCGCGTTTGTAAAAAGCGACTGCTGGTCCTTCAGCGCGTCGACGCTCAGGTCGTAGTTCTTTGTCGGCAAGGCTGAAACAAACATTATGACTATTGCAACAACCACGATGCCGGCTGCCACTGCCACGACAAACACCAGGCGCATTGACCAGTAATGCGTGTCGAGAATATTTAAGCAAATCCTGGTCAGCAAAGGCGGGGCTTAACAAAGTTAATCCATGCTTTAATACCGAACTGCCCTTTTTGTGGTGAGCAGCATGCCCAGAAGGATTACCAGATTCGACTTGGCAAACAGCCTGATTCGCACTGGCGACTACAACTCTGCAGTTATTCGGTACAGGTGCGACAAGTGCGGCCAGACGTCAAGGAACTATAAAGAATTCACAAGGCACAAGAGAGAAGCCCACGCGTACTAGATTTATTCTCCCTTCATCTGTATCCTTGACTTGAAGGTCGGCCTTATTCCAAGCGGCGCATAGTTGCCCGTAGAGCAGGTGAAACATAGCTCCTCTTCTGGCATCCCTATTGCCTTTGCAAGGTTTGAAGTGTCGTTGTACGCGATATAGTCGGCACCTATCACCTGCGCGACGCGGCCTCCTATCGTAGCGTGCGATTCTTCTGTGCCACCATGCTGGTAGGCAACCAGCTCCTCCTGCGAAGGAAAGTCGATGCCGGCGTAGCACGGATATCGTATTGGCGGATAGGTGACCACGAGGCTGATCTTTCTCGCCCCTACCCTGCGCAGGGTCTTGATTATCTCGGCAGAGCTCGTGCCTCTGACAATGCTGTCGTCCACCACCACGACATGCTTGCCTTCAATTATTTCCCTGATTGGTATTATGCCCTTGTTGATCTCTTCCCTGCTTCCCTGGTACGGCTCGATAAAGCTGCGCATCGAGCCTTTCTTGCTGTACCTGTCCTTGAGCAGGCCTTCCTCAAACGGGATTCCAAGCTCCAGCGCGTAGCCGAGTGCCGCAGGCCGCGCCGAGTCTGGCACCGGGACCACCACGTCTGCGTCTGCTATTGGGAACTTTTTCGCAAGGTACTGGCCGATCCTCTTTCTAGCTGCGTAGACGTTGATTCCTTCCATGATGCTTGAGGGGTGCGCGAAATAAGTGTATTCAAAGGCGCAGTGGGCGTGCGGCTTTTCGTTTGCAAACTGCTGTGAATCGATGCCGGCCTTGCTCATCTTGACCAGCTCGCCCGGCTCGACGTCGCGCACCAGTTGCGCCCCGACTGCCGCTAGCGCACACGACTCGGATGCGACCATGTACGTGTTTGTTTCCTTGTGGTGTCCAAGGACAAGCGGGCGGAAGCCTTTTGGGTCCCTTGCCGCATAGACAGAGCCTTCGTCTGTAAGGAAAGTAAAGCAGAACGAGCCCACCATCTCGCCCTTCAAAATATGCATGGCTTCTGCCATGTCCTCCTTGTCTGCAAGGTGCATGACAAGGCGCTGTGCCGCCAC
>JAJPHX010000042.1 GCA_021325075.1 Nitrososphaeraceae archaeon
CTCTTCAGGTATTGAAAGGCGCCAAGGACGAGGGCTTTAAGACGCTGCTTGTGTCTGAGAGGCGCCGCTTGGGGCTTTATCGACGTTTTGACTTTATCGACGAAATTTTTGAAGTTGACAGCTTTTCCGAGATCATGGATGACAGATGCCGGCGCCGGCTAAAGCAGTCAAACGCTGTCCTCATCCCTCACGGCACCCTGATATCACAAATGAAAAGCGACGAGATAGAAAAGATAGACACTCCGATCTTTGGCAACAAGTGGATACTGAGGTGGGAGGCCGACAGGGACATGAAGGAAAAGCTGATGAGGGAAGCCGGGCTTCGGACGCCTCAAGCAGTCAAGTCAAAAAACGACATCGGCGGCCTGTGCATCGTGAAATTGCACGGTGCAGCCGGCGGCAGGGGCTACTACCTTGCATGGGACCGGGCAAGCTTTGAAGAAGGTGCGCGGCGCTTGATCGGCCAGAAGGCGATAAGGGGCGAAGAGGACCTTTACATTCAGGAATTCATCAGGGGCGTGCCGGTCTACCTGCAGTATTTCTACTCACCAGTGACTGACAGCCTAGAGCTGCTCGGAATCGACAGGCGCTACGAGTCCGACATCGACGGTCTGGGGAGGATACCGGCAAAGCAGCAGCTGGGCGCCGGCGCCGAGCCGTCGTACAACGTCATCGGCAACCTGCCGCTTGTTCTTCGCGAATCATTGCTTGACGAAGTGTACAAGATGGGCGAAAGCTTTGTCCGGGCTTCTGAACGTCTTGTGCCACCGGGGATGCCGGGGCCGTTCTGCCTTGAAGGAGTGTACGACAGCGAGGGGCGCTTCACAACGTTCGAATTTTCTGCAAGGATAGTGGCTGGCACGAACCTGTACCTTGACGGGTCACCCTATTCCGGCCTGCTCTACGACGAGCCGATGAGCATGGGAAGGAGGATTGCACGCGAGATAAAGGTAGCAAGGAAGAAAGGCAAGCTGCAAAAAATCGTGACGTAGCCACAGCAAACGAAGTCTTTATACGCAAGTTTCATGTTCGTATAACAATGACAGAAGCGTCGCACGTGTTCCTCTGTGCTAGATGCAAACGAACGGCTTCGATCCCCGATTCATTCAGGTACGCTTTACACTGCCCTTATTGCAATTCCGAAATGAAAGAAATCGCTTGCGATGATTAATTGTGTAGCTCGTAACGGGCAGCAGCCTGGTTGTCATTATTGGTGCTGCCGCGGGTACCCGCATGCCCTGCAAGAGCCTTTAGAATAATCATAAGGCGTATTGCAGTTGGGACAGTTCACTAAATCCCGACACCGCCCAGACAATGCACGAAATGGCAGTAGTAGCACATGCCGCACGATTCTAGCCTCTGATCGAGGCCGCATACTTGGCATTTGACCATTTCTTCAGCTCAGCAGTCATTGCTAATCTATTCTGCTATACACCGGTTATGTCTGATAATAAGCGGGTTGTATGGTTAAATTCTAAAACCAGTTTCCATTCGCCAGCGGATAATATGCCTGACTGCTTTTGCCATCGCTATGGCTGATGCTCCAGCCACTGCGACTACAAATACTGAAGTGCTCAGTGGCAGCAATGCCGGCAGAGCAACCAGCGTGATCGCAAGAACCGCCAGTGCAGCGCCTGCAGCTATTGCAAGCCATTTGCTGCTGACTCTGCTTGCGACAAGACCCGCGGGCCACAGGTAGACCGCGCCGATGAGCGAGCCGGCAGTGGCGCCAGCCAAGATAGTTCCAGCCTCACCATCTATTGCAGAATATGACTCCTGAGCAGTCAAGAGTATCCCAAAGAGCGGGTACAGCGCCACCTTCACTGTAGACTGGAGCCATGGCTGCCCGCGTTCATAATCGGCCACCTGCGGACTGAAAGAGTAGTAGATGGTGTTGAACGTGTTCATGAACGCCGAGCCGGATACCGTTGAAAGTATGTAGTGGTCGCGGAAGTTGCGCAGGAACTGCACTTGTGGAGTAAGCTCTGACCCAAATGCCGCAGTTGCTATCAGGCAGCCCGACGGCTGCTGTTGCGGCTGCGCTGCCGTAGAGTTGCCGCTCCCCTGCAAAACCACGAGGTCGATCTTGGCGCTTTCTCCCTGGCCGCTGATGTTGTTTGCAGACAGCGTGACCATCCCTGCCTTTGTGAATGTATACTTGAGCGAGTCTGTCCCAAAGTCCAACGGCCGGTGGGACCTAAAGATCTCCTTGCCATCCTGTACAAGCACGAAATCATATGCCGAATTTCTTATCAAATCGCCAGTGGTCGGGTCCTGAATGTTCATGACAAATGTTGTCGGAGTGCCGGTTTGTATCAGGTCAGGGCCCCATGACATCTCAAAAACATACTTGCCCTTTGGCAGCGACGTTATGTCCATCGGGAATTTTGGCTTTTCTGCCGGTGTCAGCGTAAAAGTCGCCGTGTCGCTGTTGCCCTTTATCGAATCTGCGACGCGGCCAAGCATTGCATTTGAGATAATAAAGTGCACGGTGCGGTTATTTTCAGAAGTATAGTCGTCGATAACTACTGCCGTGGCCTCGAGGTCCTTGCCGTTCATCGTCCCCTTGTAGCTGTTGACTTGCAGCGCCTTGATTGATTTTGGGAACTGCACTTCAAGGTGCACAAGCGGAACCTGCGCGATAAAAGCAGCGTCCCACATAAACGGCATGCTAAACGAAATCGTGTTATTTGAATAATCAAAATTGTTGACTTCGTCATAGTACGTCTTGACGACCATCTGTTCCTTGCCCTGTGGGGTGTCAACGTCAAAATTGTACGTGTTGCCGACGCTGACATAAAGGTCAAACTTTTGGTTTGAGGGAACTGCGATGCCCGAGCTGCTCGTTTCAATGGTCACAGCGACATGATAGAGGCCGCCTGCCGAGAAAATCTTGCTTCTTAACTCCACCGGGCTGCCCTGGCTCACCGCCACCTGTTCCTGCGGCGCCTTGCCATTTATCTCCCAGCCGCTTATGTCATTGTCTGGCACCAAGTTGGCCAGCACTATGCCGTCGGAAGACCTGAAGCGCTGGTCAAGTAGCATCTTGCCTTTCAGCTCCACTGCTATTCTGAAATCGACGCTATCGATGGTGGTGTTGGAGTTGGGACTGCTGGAATCAAGCGCCCTCACCCTAAGAGTCGGGTGCACGCTGGAAGAAATCTGGTCTATAAAGCCGGGATTCATGGTGGCCTCTACCACGACTTGTTTGTTGCCAACGGTCATGGGAAATGACTTGTCCGTGCCAAATCCGTGGCCGTAGGCAATTGTAACCGAGGAAGCGATAATGGCAAGAATAAGGAAAACAAGCACGAGTGAAGCAAGAAAATGGCGCTTCAGCACATGCTTGTTAGAATCGGATACTAAAATAAAGATTTGGAATAGAAAAAGGAAGAAAAGAAGTAGAAGCTACACGAATTGCTTCGTATTCTTTACTCTGGAATATGCCACGACGCTGCCAATCCCAAGTATTGCCGCCAGTATGGGCAACGGGAACTCTGGAACCGTCTGAAGGTTGTAGGCAGTTTGTATGTTAGTCATGATTGTTCCATGAACTATTGACGTAACGTCGTCATTTGACATCTTGCCGTCTATCGCCTGCTTTAGCTTGGTGAAGCCCTGATCAAGGTTGGCGATTGCAGCAGTGTTGTTGCTTGGCGATTTGGTCTTTAGAGTGTTGAACATGTCCTGAGCGGCTGCTGCGAGACCTTGTGCTGTCTTGTAGGCTGCGACATTCACGACTGTTGCGGTGCTACCGCTCGAAGAAGACATGTTGTCCATTGACGACACACTTCCGCCATTTGTACTGTTGTCAGACATCGTCATGTTGCTGCCAGTATCTTCAGCTCCCACTGCAGTTCCATAATCTTCCATAGTCTCGTCCAGCACATTTACTATTGCTAGTGCATTAACGGTGACATTGTCTCTTGCTGGCTGATCGATTCTGACAGTTACAGCTTCAGCAAGGCTGTTGTCAAGCGCGTCAACTATGCTCTTGACTTTTGCAGCATCGGGGTTTGTGCTGTTTGCTGCGGCAGATAGATTTGACAAGCCATCGGGGATTTCTTTTGCGAGCCGTTGGTTCCTCTCAGCCATCTGTGTCGTGTCATTTGCAGTCCAGAATTCACCCGTCTTGTCTATATGCCATGAAACCAAAGTTTGGTTTGAAAGATTCTGTTCAATAAGATGCGTTTCTACCCTTAGCTCCTGTACTCTGGCAAGAAATGAAGCGCTCTCGTCTCCTGAAAAAGTGTGCGCGAAGGCGCTTTTGGCAGTATATGCCATGCCTAATATCATCAAGCTAGCAAGCGTTAGCGCCGTAATACGCTTGTTCAACAGGCATTTCACTTTTTCGCTCTTAATTAGCCTTGTAGTACATTCGCCGAATGGATTACAACTTTTTCTTTGAGTGCAAGTATATCGCAAGGCCGGCAATTACAGCTGCAGCAGGCGTGACATAAAAGAGCATCAATTCGTCAAATGGTATTATCATGTGAGGGTCTAGCGCGGAAACCGGGAAATTTACCACAAGAGGATTCGCCAAGTACTTTGGGTTGTCCTGTATCCTTGTCTGCAGGGTGGCAACATAATCGCCGGGCTTTGGAAACGTATATGGAATGGAAAAGTCGCTAAATTCGTAGAGCTTGTAAGGCACCTGACCCGTGATGTTGCCTGATTGCTTTTCTGTTACGACTAGTGCCGAATAGACGTTGTAAAGGTTGTCGCCGTTACTGTCAAGCACGCTAAAGTTCAGCTTTGTAGAGTTGTCGCCCGCTTTTGGGGTGGCCGGATAAGGAGAAAATACTATTTGATAGTTGTCAACGTTTACAGTCGCTCCAAAATAGTGTGCATAAACTGGTCTCGCCTGTACCGCAACAACAAAGACAACTGACAAAACAAGTAGGTACAAAAGCAGGCGTTTCATGCCTTGCCTGTAATTAGTGTCTTGCATATTTCAACCATCCGTGGTATATATTACAAATGAACCACAATTGCTAATATCCAAAAAGATGTTGTACATCTTGCCTGCGTAACTTTGTTCATTACATGAAGAAAGGCCAGCGGGCCTTTCTTGCATGTGCATCACCTCAAGTCAGTCTTCATCTGCTTTTGCCTTCTCTTCTTCATGAAAATGGTTGCCCCGACCGCGCCTCCGGCGCCTACCGCTGCAACAGGGGCTACAACAGTATAGAGATAGTCAAACGGGCCCGCTACATTGACAAAGAACGTGAACGTCAGGATCTGGCCGCTGTAGCTGCTGTCTTTTAAGTCGACATACAGGATGTACCTGCCCGGCTCTGAAAACGTGTAATCATAAACATAGTGGCCTGCTGGCACCACTATCGGGCTTGAATATTGCAGGACCTTTTCCTGGTTGTCAACCAGCCTCAGCTGTACCGGGACGTTCACTAAGTCGTCGCCATTGACTCCTCCTATTCTTATCTGGATGTGGGTCGGACTTCCCGTCACCGGGCTCTTTGGATCGATGGCCATCTCGACATCGTAATTGCCTATCCGTTGCTCGAAGGAGTTCTTTAGCGGATCTGCAAAAGCTTGTCCGAATACAGGAAGTGCAATTATTGAAATGAAAAGAATTATGGCAAGGTAGCGGAGAGCCACGATTTTGCTAGGTACAAGCCGGCTTATAGTTCTTGTACCATGTCGATATAGTTGTCAACAACCTTGTCGACAAAGCTTGCCTTGTACTTCGAGAGCACTTCGGCAATTATCTCTTTGTCTGTGAGCTTGTAGAGCTGGTACTCGCCGTACCTGACAGAAACTATCCCTGACTCTTTCAGGCGCTTCAAGTGGGACGACACGGTTGAAGGGGCCTTTTGTGTGTGGTCGACAATCTCGTTGAACGTGCACATGTCATTTTCCAGTATGAAAAGCACGATCTCCCTGATCGGCTCATGCCTTACAAACTTCAGGACAGCCGACTCGTTGTCTGGGACGCTCACCGCGTAGTACCTTGTCATCCTTGACTGCCTATCGACCTTGATCACGTTGGATTTTTCAAGCGCAGCCAGGTGGTAGGTGAGTACTCCGTTGACCAAGCTTGTCAACCTCAAGAGCTCCCTGTAGCGTATGCCTGGATTTTCTTCGATGCGCCTTTGCAGCATTTCCTTGGTGTCTAGTGCTACTTCAAGCTCCGCCATCACTTGTTCACCTTTAGCACTCCAAGGCCAAACATGGTAATCATTACAAGCAGGATGACGTGCGGGACCTCTGCGTTGATTTCTGGAACGTCGAACATGATCAGCGTGCCAGTAGAGTCAAGTAGGTAATAGAACTCGACTACTGCAAGGGCTGTAAAGCCAAGCGCCATGAGGAGAAGCCTAGAGCCAGTGTTCCTCCGGTACGCAATGAAGGACACTATGCTGAGGAAAACTGCAATTGTCAGGCTGGCAATATGTAGGATGATGTGAAAGATCATAGACGGGTGGGTGGCATGTGGCACGACCAAGGGCGCCACGACTCCAATCACAATGGCAGTGATGAGTCCAAGCAGTATAGGTTTGCTTACAGAGTCATGTACAGGCTCACTACTGCCCTTTTGCATCTACTATTCTATGGTCTTGCACTTCTAATAAATGAATTGGTACAGACCCCGAAATAGGACAGAACCGTAATAATCAAGCTAAATGACATTGATGTCTAGGATAACAGTGAAAGTGGCATCAATTAGATCCGTTAAAAACATGATTGCAGTATCCGAAAATATTGAGCAGGAAATTACCAGAATACCTGCGTAATATCGGGTCTATTGGTATAAAGAATAGGCGCATGGTTGGCGGCTACTTTCTTGTCATAATAGTCGCTGTGATTGCTTTTGCAGCAACAACCATTTTAATCATCACTACCTTGCAGTATCTCCAAGCTCCCAGAATCATCCACCCATCAGCATTTGACAGGTTCGGCATAGGAGAAATATACCCAACCAAGGCCGGCGGGAATGAATGGTACGTCAACATGGATGATCCAAAAAATGATCCAAATTTCAAAAATCTGGACAGCATTCAGTTCAGCAAGCAACAGGACGGCTCTTGGCAGGTGAATGCAACCAATGGCCAAATTAGGATGGAAGCATGGTCGCCACCAAACAAAAAGTGGCAAAATGTAGAGATAACAGAATACGCAAA
>JAJPHX010000062.1 GCA_021325075.1 Nitrososphaeraceae archaeon
CTGACGCAAATTCCGCTGCAATGATGTGCTTGCACTTGAGGAAGCGGTAGTTAAAATCTGGGCAGGTGCATGTCTTGATGTCGGCGTCTACTTTGTAGAACTTGCTCCTTTCTTTGGCGCTTCTAACTTCAAACAGACGCTCTTTTGGATCCGATTCAAGTATCATGGGCTCTTGCTCGTTCAGCTCCACTATCCGGTAAGCCCTGTCTATACGCTTTAACATCTCTAGCAAATCTTGGCCAGAGATCTTGTTCTTGTTTCTCAACCAATTCATTACATGGCTTCCATCGCAAAATCGGTATATAATGAGAGGAGTACTGTGGGGAGAGGGGGATCATGCTGCAAGCGTTTGCCGCAGTTTTTCATAATCTTCTTTGGATATTTCGCCCTTTGCAAGGCGAACCTTTAGTATGTTAAGAGGATCCTCTGTCTGCAGCGTCTGCTCGTAGCCGCTGCTCTTTACCTCATCGATAAATTTCCATGGCTGCTTTACGTTTGTAGTCTTGCCAGCCCTATAGAGCGCCCTTGTAAGCTGGTTCTTATGCTTTGCAAATGACGCAGGCACGTGCATTGCAAACATAAAGCCCTTGGTTGCAAACATGCCCTTCCAGTCGTCAGGGTATTGGATATGAATTGGAGTAAAGTCAAGGGGAATGACTTCGTGCGGAGCTCTATTTTCTGGATCCTTGTTCTTCCATAGGTAGCCTACGTAGCCCGGGCTCGTTTGGTCGAGCTTTTTCTTGGGCTTTAAGACAAGATCCATTATGGCAGGATCATGTGTCCTGCCAACTATTACGAACGTCGTTCCGCCGTACCTCCTTGCAGTAGCCTGTTTTTTTTTCAGCCTCCTTGCCGGTTGCTGTCCGCTTTTTGTTGAAAAAGCCGGCGATATGCACCTGAATTATGGTCCTGTCAGGCTTGTAACCGAACAGCTTGAGGTATTCCAGCATTTCCTGCCGCCTGTCTTGCGGGACTTGTTCAGATACAACGCGCTCTGCCTCTGTAATTGCTGATGCTGCCAGCCCTTTCCTTTTCTTTTTGTCATCAGGCAGCGACATCAGCTGCATAGTGCATGAGATCGGTAATATGCATGACGGACAAATGAGCTAGACAATTCTCAACTATGCGATAATATACATATGGCAGATGGCCTACGGGAGTCAGTTGCTTTCGCCAGCGCGTGACCTTGATGCCATCCAGACAAGAGTAAGGCAAACTCTGGACCGGGGTGTGCAAATAGACCTTTCAACTGAGCTATGCAAGAGGTTCTTGCGAAGGCATGTTAACCGCAAGATAGAGGTGGTGATACTCTATGTTGACATTGACGGCTCGACTCGTATGAGTATGGCGGTTACGCCGCTGCAGTTTGCCACGATACTTCATGTCTTTTCGCAAGAAATGAGTCTGCTCATTTCAGAGCATGGCGGTTACACGCTAAAGTATGTAGGCGATGCAGTCATTGCACTATTTCCGGCAGAGTACGATAGCCGCCAGGCATCCATGAACGCCATAGGCTGTGTCAAGGATATGCAGGAAATAATCAAAAAGTGCATCAACCCGGAGCTAGCGGCGCACGGGTTGCCCGAGATAAGGATCAAGATATCCATTGATTATGGCGACGTGCAGGTGGTGGTATATGGCAAGAGCTTAGAGCGCTCTCACATCGATATCGTTGGCTCTACCATAAGCATGGCAGCAAAAATGCTCGCATTTGCAAAGACAGGACAGATAGTGGTTGGCGAATCGCTGTATGAGAAATTGCCTTCTGATAATCAGAGCTCTGCCAAGTTGGACGTTGATCCGTCAAGGTGGTCCTATGTTAATGAGAAAAGCGGGTCGCCCTATGGGTTGTACGTCATGAAATAGGCGTTCGGTCAGCTTTATTTTGAAGAAAGTCCTTGATATGTTATTGAGCGCAGTTAGCGAGATAATGTCTTCAAAGGCAGTGGTTACTGCAAACATCAAGGACAACATCAGTGCACTCGATGTTGCAAAATTGATGGTTAAGAGCAAAGTTGGATCGGTTGTCATGGTTGACGGCACAAAGCCAATTGGGATAATTACGGAAAGGGACATACTGAAAAAGGTGTCTGCTCAGAACAAGAATACACAGGATGTTCCCTCAAGAGACATCATGTCTTCGCCTCTTGTCACAATAAGGGCAATTGACTCTATTGACACTGCGGCAGAGGTCATGGTAAAGAACAAGGTCAAGCGGCTGGTGGTGCTTGGGGAAGACGGTTCGATGGCAGGAGTGCTATCGATGAGCGATGTTACAAAAAAGCTGGCAAAAATACTGACAGATGACTATAGCAGGTATCGATCTTTGAGAACCATTTTGGACCTATAGTAAGGGGCCCTATCAATGTCAGCATGCTGCCTTGCAGCAATTACATAGAGATAAAAAGCTGTATTATCTTTGACGGACAATTGGTTATTGATGGCAGAGGATGAACTGGAAAAAATAACGTCAGACTTCCAATGCTTTGTGTGTGGAGCGGTTTTTACCACAGATCAGGACAGGCGCCAGCATCTTGAGAAAGAGATGCACGGAAAGGTGTATGATGAGATCAAAAAGAAAGACAAAGAGACTGCAAAGAAACAAACTGAGCTGAGTTAGAGTTACAGGCAAGGATACTAATCCTCCGTTGTATAATATGCGCGAAGAGTTTTAAGTTGGCATCGTGAGACGCGTTGATAAAGATCAGTCAAATGACTGACCCGCAAGTCTGTCGAATTACACCTATCAGATTAATAACAAATTATGAAACAACCTTGCATGGCGGGCTTTAGCAAGAACTGGACTCACCAGAACAAGGTAGACGTAAAAAATAAGCTAAATACTGTATTCAAGCGGGACCCCTTGAAACCAAAGATAGACAACGCAGTAAACAAACTTCAGCTTCAGGTAACAAAGCTAGAGGCAATGATTACCAAGGTAAATGAGAAAGAAGGTGCGCTTTTCAAGAAAATAGTTGACGCATTACAGAGGCATGACTCTGATGTGGCCAAGGCTCTCTCAAACGAACTGGCAGAGGTGCGCAAGATTTCTCGTATGCTGAATCAGACAAAGATGGCGTTAGAACAAGTATCACTCCGACTTACAACCATTACTGATGTAGGAGACGTGATGATGGCACTTGGGCCGGCAGTCTCGTCGGTGAAAGGTCTGAGGTCAAGGCTTGGCAAGGTTCTACCAGGAGCAGAAGGTGAAATCGGCAGTATACAAGCTGTTCTTGAGGGCGTAATGGGATCGCTGAATGCAGGTGGAACGGGCATCAATATTAGCACTGGCTCAGACGCAGAGATTGACCAGATAATGAAAGAGGCATCTGCCGTAGCAGGGCAGCGAGAGACTACAATTATTTAGTTGAGATGCAAGGCATTCAATGCCTTCTCTCTCTTTTTTTAATTCAATCAATTGTATTGTGCCCAAATTCATACTTTTCAACTAGGCTATCAAAATACCGATCAAACCTTCCGTTTGCGATAATGTCATCAGAGTATAGGCCGAGGGCTATCACCTGACCCTTGCCATAGCTCAATTCATAGGTTGCAACAACTATCCTTCCTGGTACTCTTTTGAAATCAGTTATCGATGCATTGTAGTTTAGCAAGATTATGTCCTTTGGATTGGTGACGTATTGTTCCTCGTGGTGCAGATAGCCAAATGGGTTATTGGCAAAAGAGACAGTGCACCTTGAGCACAGGTAGTTGCTCCCAACCCATTCCCTCGTCTCGTTTGTCCACCGCTCGCCGATGCTTCTCCAAGCCGACTTGCCGTTGAAAGCCCACCCGTGTCCCTTTACAAGCTGTATTGTGCCTGCTGCTGGGTCATAGGTGACTTCTGCGTAAAACACATTGCCATCGAGCACTATCATGATCCCACCGTTTGCTACGAATTGTTTCAAATTGTCGTATTCCTTCTGAGTGACATATTCCTGATGGCCAAGGATTACAATGTCATAGGCGTTTGTTGTATTGCTAGATCCAAATATTTGGCCGCCATCCACGTCTTGATCTGCTAAAACAGTGATCTTTGATTGCGAATTGGTCCACCTTAAATCATTAACGAAGTAAAGCATTTCATACGCAGAGTTGGAAGTGGACGTCATCAATGGTTCGCACACCTTGACTCGCAACAGGTTAAGACCAGTCGTGACATTGGAATTGGAAGGGGCGTTTGCCTGGCTCCTGTAAAAATCATAAAATCCATTGTAATTGTACGCGGCTGCAGTAAAAGTTGGCACCACAAGGGCGATTCTTGCACCCTTGCCCAGATCGCCGGTGTGTGTATTGTTGCTGGGGGTTGAAAGCTCGCTTCCATTTTGCGAGAAGACATAGTCATTGGATGGAGAGTTGACCGGGTTCTGCTGGATTGCCGCCGATGGCAAACTTGAATCATCTTGTTCCGGCTCGCTGGTGCCACCCTTCACGATGGAAAGGGCTGAGGAAAGCAACCGGCGAAAGGTTGGCTGTTGTTGAGATTGCATGCAAGTGATGGATCTGGAGTTACCGTTACTGCCGTTATAGGAAACAACGCTCGTTGAGGAGCCACCATTGCTTGGGGGAGAATTGCCAAACAATGAATGGAAAATGTTTCCCGTGCTGCTTGTAGACACGAATAACTCGTCAGTTTTCAAGTTTGGGAGCAATATTGCAGACAGCAACCCTACTGCAAGGCATATCCCGATTATTTTGGACCGAGTGCTCCAAAGATCGAATGAAAGCCATGACACATTCTTGCTATCGGCTTCCTCGTGGTCTGCATCTTTTTTGGTTTTTCCCAATGGAGCTCACTTTTCAAGCACTTTCATCGCAACGAACCGGTGCCTATACCCAGTACAAAGTGGTGAATCCAAACTATATTGCTTGATTAACTTGATTAATGAAAGATATACCCATAAGTAGCACACCGTAAAATGACGTAGAGAAAGGTACTTGAGATTCTAAAAGATGCACTATACTAATTTCTTAAGTAATAATATCACTTTCCGAGGTTAATCAACTGATTATAGTTTTGCCATGCTACTCTTGCATACAGTTTGATAAGGAAATCAAGCCTGAAAATAGTAAGCATCTCGGCGGCAATTGGGATATCATTGACCCTTGTTGTCACTTTGTTATCCAACCAAACAGCCCCTTCCCCGTATAATCCAAAGGTTACTTCGTACAGCAACATACAAAATGCTACGACAACCTCATCTCTGACTCGTCCAAAGTCAAATGGGAATGTCAGTAGTGATGGCAGAGGTGCCACCACAAAGGTTGCCTTTGTCAGACCCTCCTTTACGTATGCTGCATATCAGCTAAATGGATTTTACAATTTTTATGCAAAGCATGAACACGTTCTTGCATCAACGAACGTGACGACAGACTTGAATCTTTTGACTGTCAAGATCCCTTCCGGGCCGGTCCTTATCTACACTCAGAATCCGGGAGATACACCGGCCCCAATTCGAGAGAAAGAATATATCGACAAGCTAATCGAGCTCGTGAAAAGTAATGTACCTGACGTTCAGATTGCAGATATTACAGACAAGGAAGTTGACAGTGGCCTTATCTTTTCACAGAATGGCAGCAATGCATACAATGTTCTCTTTCTTTTCCACCAGGAATATGTAACTCCCTCGGAATACCACAATTTAGAAAAATTTGTCCAGAATGGAGGAGTGATCGTCTTTAATGATGCAAACATACTGACAACTGAGGTAAGGTACGACAAGAATAACAACACTGTGACCTTGGTTGAGGGCCACACATGGAAATACAACGGTCAAAGTGCATGGCGTGCAGAATCAGAGAAGTGGGCAAACGAAACGAGGGAATGGGTTGGAAGCAACTTTTTGCAGGATCCTACAAAGGATAACGTGACTTTTGCCAACAACCCATTTGGATACAAGCATACGGAAGAGCAGTACGCAACTAATCCAAGCGACAAGATTATCCTTGATTTTCTCGCCCAAGTAAACAATGCAAGAGAATCGGCGGAAAATGGAGGGGCTGGAGCGCATCCAACCGTTGCAATTTATGAGCTTGATCAAGGCAAGGGCAAAGTAATCAGCTTGAGCATCTTTAGCTATAAACTGGTTGGCAATCCATCGTTCTTGGATTATTATAAAACTGAGATAATTCCAAGGGCGTTTTCTTCACTGGGTCAGATCTAGGCGGAAAGCAGCCATTAAAAAGATGAACGTGGTATTTTGATCAACCGTTCAATATTGGCTATCAAGGACTGGCTTTTCCTCGGTAATAGACCTTCTATGCTCTTATGGGCAATTCTCATTGTTTCAGTCACAATTAGCATAATTGTTGTTATCAGCATTATTCAGACTGAAAAGGTAATCCACCCATCAGCATTTGACAAGTTCGGCATAGGAGAAATATACCCGACAAAAGCGGGCGGAAAAGAATGGTACGTCAACATGGATGATCCAAAAAGTGATCCTATGTTTAGAAATCTAGACAATATTCAGTTTAGCAAGCAGCAGGACGGCTCTTGGCAGGTGAATGCAACCAATGGCCAAATTAGGATGGAAGCATGGTCGCCACCAAACAAAAAGTGGCAAAATGTAGAGATAACAGAATACGCAAA